>JAEWCT010000224.1 GCA_023390485.1 Pseudomonadota bacterium | reverse complement strand
CGCCATTGCGACCGTGATCGAAACCTGGGGCTCGGCTTCGGTGCCGCCCGGCGGCCAAATGGTGATTGCCGGCATCGACGAATTCCAGGGCTCCGTTTCAGGAGGCCCTGTCGAAGCCGACGTCATCTCTGCGGCCCTCGACGTCATCAACACCGGCCAACCGGTGACATTGAGTTTCGGCATCGCCGATGAAACCGCGCAACGTGCCGGCCTCGCCTGCGGCGGCAAGATACGCATTTACGTCGCGCGTCTCGATCCGAAAACCGGCCTCGAATTCATAAAGCGATTGGACGAAGCCGCAGCCAACCGCACTCCCGTTGTTGTCACGACGCGCCTTTCGGACGGCGCCTATGAAATCCACGATGGGACGACATCGACCGACCCGGCGATTGCGGAAACGGTTCGGCGCGCCCGCAGCGCCATCGACAAAAGCGGCGAGACGTTCGTTCATGCATTTACGCCGCCTCCGCGCATCATCATCGTCGGCGCGACGCACATCGCCCAGCATCTTGCAACGATGGCAACCGCAGCCGGGTACGAAGTTAAGGTTCTCGATCCGAGAACGTCATTTGCAAACGCGGCGCGTTTCGATGCATCCCAGATCGTCGCCGGATCGCCGAAAGAGGCCTTCGAGAAGACGGCCGCCGATCCATTCACGGCCGTAGTGACGCTGAGCCACGTGGACCAGATCGACGATGAAGCGCTGACCATCGCGCTCAATTCGCCGTGCCGTTACATCGGCTCTCTCGGCTCACGGCGAACCCATGCCAAGCGCGTGGAACGGTTGAACGCTGCGGGATTCCCCGATGCCGCCATCGCCCGCATCAACGCCCCTGTGGGCCTCGACATCAAGGCTGAGACGCCCGGCGAAATCGCCATCTCGATCCTCGCGCAGATCATCTCGGCATTCCGGAAAGCGCCGGAGTAAAACGCGCCGCGATCTTCCTCAGCCGACGCGCCGCAGGTGGTTGTCGAACGCGATGTCGCGAAGCTCGTGCTCCGCAATCGTCGAAGCCTCCGCCGTTTCATAACGCACCACGCCGAAGCCAGATGATGCCGCGAAGTCCGCGTCGCCATGGGACGCAAGTCCGCAGACATCCTTCAAATTGCTCTGCCCGACGACCTTCGCCGTCGCGGTGTCGACGTAGAGCACATGCCCCGCTTTCGGGGCGCTGGCCGCAATCGTCCGCCGGTCGGCGCTCACCGCCATCGCACCGATATATCCCTTGAGATCGCTGCCGCCCTTGGCCTGCGGCTCGATGAGCTTCAGCGCCCGATCCGGACCCGCGCTGCCGACGAGCTGCGGAGTCTCGCTCGGGCTGCCTTCCCATTGAGCCCCGAACCACACGAGGCCCGTGGCGTCTTGCGTGACGTGCCGGATCGAAAGCGATTTGAGATCGCCCGTCATCTCATGCTTGGCGATGAGCTTACCGGTGACGGCATCGACGAACGCCAGCGACGGCTCCATCGCATCGACGTTGAGATTTTCGCGCCCCGCATCCGGAACCGTGTCGAGGCCGCCGTTGCCGACGGCGATCGTCCGGCCGTCCGCCAGCAGCATGATCTCGTGCGGGCCGGTGCCGTAACTCGGATGTTCGCCGATCTTCTTGTAGTCGGAAGCGACATCGTAGATCCCGATCAGGCCCTGTCCGCTGCCGATGTCGGCTTCGGACGCGTAGAGCAACCGTCCGTCCTGCGAGAAACTGCCGTGACCGAAGTAGTGCCGCCCTTCGCCGGGCGTGAAGACATGCGGCGGACGCGTCGTGTCGAGGTCGAAGGCGACGCCGAACGTTCCCGGCCGCCGCGCGAACACCACGACGTTGTTCGACGGGCGGTGAATGGCGATGTCGTGGCCGCGGCCCGAAAGGGCAACGTCCCGGATGATCGATCCATCGGCGCGAAGAAGCAGCACGCTGTACGTTCCTTCGGCGCGACGCGCAGCACTCACATAGGCAATATTATCCGCGCCCTTCGCCAAGGCGCCACGCAGCTGCGCTGTCCCGACGAACGCCAGCGTGCCGAGCAGCAACGATCTCCGGTCAATCGCCATCGAGTTCATTGAATCCCACAGTCAGCTTGGCTGCCACGGACAGCCGGTTGGACACCATGTTGCGAAGGCCATTCGCCCGGTCGAAAATTTCTCGCGGCGTTGGCGCATCGTCGCGCTCTGCATGTGCCGCGTGACCTCCCGCGCCGTCGCTCGCTTCGAGTGCGCGCCAGGTTCCCGCAACCCAATCCTTCATCCAGCGCTTGTCGGGCGTGAGATAATCTTCGAGCTGCAGCACTTTGTAGAGTGCGTGCAGCGACGCGATGCTGGCCGCATAGTACGGCTTCTGCAGTCCCGATTTGTCGTAGGGCGGCTTGAGACGAATTTTGTCATCGATCTGCGGCTTGATCTGCAGATCGGCTGTCAGCGACAGCCCAACGATCAACGACTTGACGACCTCGACGGCGGCTTCGCTCGGATTCTTGTAAGTGTCATTGTCGGGACCGGCATGAAGCATCTTCTCGGCCCAGCCGCCCGGCTTCTCCCACTCGGTGACAATCTCGCCCGCCAGACGGACGATATTCGCGGCAATCGCCTCAGCGAATAGGCAACGATAGCGCGCCGGCTCGCCCGGCCCGAGAGGCGCATCCGGATCGCGGATCAGAATCTCGAGCGCCGTCAGCCCCTGCACCGCGGCGCTCTGCTTGCCGATCGCCCCGGGTTGCGCGATCGCCTCGTCCTGCTTAGTCAGAATGAGCCGCATCTGCCGCGCGAGATAGCCCCGCGGATCGGGCCAGAATGAGAGCTGCTCGCGGCGGCCCTTTTCGAGCATCGGCCCGAAGCGAAGAAAATCGACGCCGGCGTAGGCAATAACGGCCTTGTCGAATTGCTCCGAAAGCGCGCGGTTGGCTTCCGCAGATCCCGTTTTGCAGACGTTTGCGACCGCCGCCGGCAAAGGCTCCGCTGCCGCCTTCAGCGCTTCGAAATGCGGAAGGATGTGCTTCTCGATCGCCGCCTTCACCATCCCCTCATGACTGATGGGTTCGCTGGCGGTGGCACCTGCGGCTTGCACAATCAGTACGAAGATAGAGAACCCGGTAAGCATCGCTTTTCGTATCATCTTAACCCGTTCACGTATTCGGCGAGCCGCCTCTTGTCGTCCAGCGAGAGCGCCTCGAAAAGATTGCGGCTATGCTCGGCCTCGCCGCCGTGTTTCCCAATCGCTTCTTCCACAGTCGCGGCCGACCCGTCATGGAGGAAACGCCGTTGCTCGGAAGGTAAACGGTGACCGATGAGGGGAGCAGTCCGCCATTCCGATGACTTGACGCCGGGCTCGCCGACACCGTCATCGAGCGAAGGACCCATATCGTGAAGAAGCAGATCGGTGAAGGCCGGAATTTGCCGCCCGTCGCGCGTGGCTAACGTCGGCACGTGGCAAC
>JAEWCT010000060.1 GCA_023390485.1 Pseudomonadota bacterium | reverse complement strand
GATCGATCTCTGGCATCGCGACCTATCCTGTGGTCGGCCAGCGCCAGCGGTGGCGCGCGATGTTCGATTTGAAAGTAGCGGGGCTCGATCCGATAGATCTTCGAGCCTATCTGCGGAAAGGCGACGCCGCGCTCACCGAGACGTGGCTCTATCAAGTCTTTCCCGCAGCCGCCTGAGTGAAGACGTATTGCGCGTCGCGCAGCTGAAAGGCGCGGCGCGCTGATGGTCCGGCTGAAGCAAGCTCCGGCCCGCGCTACGTCGCCGGGCCAGTGCCGATCGGCAGTCCGTTCTCCTGGCCCCACTCGGCCCAGCTGCCATCGTAGACGGCCGCATTCGTCTGCCCGACCACGGCCAGCGCCAACGCCAGCATCGATGCGGTGACGCCTGATCCGCACGTCGTCACGACGGGCTTCGTAATATCGATGCCGGCAGCCTTGAAGAGCTGGTTGATTTCGGCTGGCGACTTATACGTGCCGTCGGAGTTTAGAAGCTGCTGCGAGGGAATGTTCTTCGAGCCCGGGATGTGGCCCTGCCGCAAGCCCGGACGCGGCTCCGGCTCGCGGCCTTCGAACCGCCCGGCGGGACGCGCGTCCACGATCTGCGAGCCGTTTTTCTTAAGCAGCGCCTTCATGTCGTCGATGTCACGGATGATCTCGGTATTCTGCAGGGGCGAATAATGCCGTTCCGAACGCTTCGGCGCCGGTCCGTCCTCGAGCGGCCGGCCCTCGGCTTTCCATTTGCGAAGGCCGCCGTTCAGAACGGCGACGTCGCGATGACCCATGGCACGGAAAGTCCACCACACCCGCGCTGCCGAGAATATGCCGGTCGTGTCGTAAACGACGATGCGCGCGCCGTCGCCGATGCCCATTTTCTTCATCCGCGACGCGAACTTCACGGTCGACGGCAGCATATGCGGCAGCGACGATTTCTCATCGGACAGATCGTCGATGTCGAAGAACAGAGCACCCGGAATGTGCTCGGCGAGATATTCCTTCTTGGCGTCGCGGTTGGCAGTCGGAAGATGCCAACTGCCATCGAGGATGATCAAATCGGGCGAGGAGAGGTGATCAGCGAGCCAATCCGTCTCGACGATCCAGTTCTTGGCTGTAACGGGCAAGGAATTTCCCACGGGTTTGCTGGTCATGGCTTTGTTCGGCGGTTGAAAGCACATAGGCAAATCTGGACGGACCCGCAAGTTGAAGCGGCGAATTGGTGCAGGCAACGCGGTTGCAGCATTTTGCGGCATCTCAGCCTTTGGACAGGCCTGTTTACGCGTTGTTTTTGACCGCGCTTTTCAGTAAGAGACGCCCTTCGCGACCGGCTGACGAGGCAACCCGTTGGTTGGAAGCACGTGCGGGCGTGGCGGAACTGGTAGACGCACTGGATTTAGGTTCCAGCGGCGCAAGTCGTGGGGGTTCAAATCCCTCCGCCCGCACCACGCTTTCCTCTAAGGCACTGAAATTGCGATCTTTGTCCGTTCGCTTCACCTCAAGGATTGCACGCTTGTTGTCCCTCTCCCTCCACTCTGAACGAGGCCGTCTCAGTCAGCCGATGATGCGAACGCTACAGTTGTCTCCGCTCAGCGCCTTGCGTCGGCCCCATTCTCGAACCAACAAGCCCGGATGCTGACGCAGATGTCTCGAAAATGGCTCGTCGCCGGGGGAGGGATCTCAGGCCTTTCCGCAGCGCAATCTCTCCAGGCAAGCGGCCGTGATTACGTCCTGTTGGAGCGCTGTCCAGCCGTCGGCGGCCTGACGCGCACCACGCAAGTCGAAGACTTCTGCTTCGACTACACCGGTCACTTTCTCCATCTTCGCCGTTATCCCTCGCCCTCTCAGATCCCGTATGCCCATCTGAACGATGAAGACTGGGAAACCGTCGAACGGAAGTCATACTTCTTCGCTGGCGGCCGGCTGATCGATGCGCCGATCCAATACCACCTCGGCGAATTGCCCGACGAGCTGCGGAAAGAGTGCGAAGCCTCCTACGATGCGAGGCCCGCGGCCGGTGGCGATGGTTTTCGCGAGTTCATCGTCTCGGGCTTCGGCCAGGCTGTGGCCGATAAGTTTCTCATTCCTCAAAATGAGAAGACGATGGCAACGCCGCTCAGCCGGCTCTCGATTGGCGCGGTCAAAAGATTTTTCCCGCCGCCCGACGAACAGCGAATCCGCGCCGGTTTCGCCAACAAGGCTTTGGAAGTCGCAGAGTATAATAGCACGTTCTGGTATCCGAAGCGTGGTGGCATCGACGTCCTGACGCGCGGCCTCGCGCACGGCCTCAAAAGCGTTGCGACGAACGAAGAGATCGTCGCAATCGACCTCGATCGGCGAACTGTTTCTACGAGCGCAGGACGCAACATCGCTTGGGAAAAGATGCTGCCCAGCATCCCGCTCAAGGCGCTATGCAAGATGACGGGCGACCCCGAGCTGTCCGCGGCCGCAGATCAGTTGAGCCACAGCTCGACCATCAGTTTCAATTTCGGCGTCCGTGGAAAATTGCCGGCAGCCCTGAAGGACGCGCACTGGGTCTATGTGCCCGACCGCGCCATCCCCTTCTATCGGTTCGGCTGTTATTCGAACATCAGCCCGGCCATGTCATCGAGCGGCTACAACGCCGTTTACGTAGAGGTCGGCGTCCCGGGCGAGGACATCGACCGCACCGACATCGTCAGCAAAATCCAGCCTCAAGT
>JAEWCT010000055.1 GCA_023390485.1 Pseudomonadota bacterium | reverse complement strand
GTGAGGGAGCCATGCTAGAGAGCCGTTTCGGCACATTTTCCGAGCCAGCCAAGGGATTCCATGAAAGACATCATCGACGAGCTTGAGAAGCGCCGTGACAACGCCCGTCTCGGCGGCGGCCGCGCCCGGATCGACGCCCAGCACGCGAAAGGCAAGCTGACGGCGCGCGAACGCATCGAGCTCCTGATGGACGAAGGCTCGTTTGAAGAGTTCGACATGTACGTCGAGCACCGCTGCACCGACTTCGGCATGGAAAAGACGAAGGTTCCGGGAGACGGCGTCGTGACCGGCTGGGGCACGATCAACGGCCGCGTGGTCTACGTTTTCGCCAAGGACTTCACCGTGATGGGCGGCTCGCTTTCCGAGACGCACGCGAAGAAGATCACGAAGATCCAGGATATGGCGCTGAAGAACCGCGCCCCGATCATCGGTGTCTTCGACGCCGGCGGCGCCCGCATACAGGAGGGCGTCGATGCCCTCGGCGGCTACGGCGAAGTGTTCCAGCGGAACGTGCTGGCATCCGGCGTGATACCGCAGATCTCGGTCATCATGGGCCCATGCGCGGGCGGCGACGTTTACTCGCCGGCAATGACCGACTTCATCTTCATGGTGAAGGACACGAGCTATATGTTCGTCACCGGTCCCGACGTCGTGAAGACCGTGACGAACGAAAACGTCACGGCAGAAGAGCTCGGCGGCGCCAAGGTGCACACCACGAAATCGTCGATCGCCGACAAGGCCTACGAGAACGATCTCGAAGCGCTGCTGCAGATGCGCAGGCTGATGGATTTCCTGCCCTCGAGCAATAAGGCGGGCGTTCCGGTCATTCCGAGCCACGACAGCCCGGACCGTCTCGACCACTCGCTCGATACGATCATCCCGGACAATCCGAACAAGCCCTACGACATCAAGGAACTGATCCTGAAGGTCGTTGACGAGGCCGATTTCTTCGAAATTCAGGAAGCCTTCGCCAAGAACATCGTCACCGGCTTCGCACGCATGGAAGGCTCGACGGTCGGCATTGTCGCGAACCAGCCCATGGTGCTTGCGGGCGTGCTCGACAGCGACGCCTCGCGCAAGGCCGCGCGGTTTGTGCGTTTCTGCGATTGCTTTGACATTCCGATCGTGACCTTCGTCGACGTCCCGGGCTTTCTGCCGGGAACGGCGCAGGAATACGGCGGCTTGATCAAGCATGGCGCCAAGCTGCTCTTTGCTTACGCCGAAGCGACCGTTCCGAAGGTGACGGTCATCACTCGTAAGGCCTACGGCGGCGCCTACGACGTGATGAGCTCAAAGCATATCCGCGGCGACGTGAACTATGCCTGGCCCACCGCCGAGATCGCAGTGATGGGTGCGAAGGGCGCAGCCGAAATTCTCTATCGCTCCGAGCTGTCGGATCCCGTGAAGATCCAGATGCGCATCGACGAATACAAGAAGCGCTTCGCCAATCCCTTCGTTGCAGCCGAGCGCGGCTACATCGACGAAGTCATTACGCCGTCAGCAACGAGGAAGCGCCTTTGCCGCGCGCTCAACATGCTGCGCAACAAAACGCTCGAAAACCCCTGGAAGAAGCACGACAACATTCCGCTGTAGTCGTCGCCGAAGCTTCAACATCGAATGCCATCCTCGGACCACCGAGGATGGCTTTTTTGCGCGCCGATTGTCGTAAATCGCGCTGACTACAGATCGATCCACACGCCGCCGCGCCAATAGCCTCGGCCTTCGTGCTCGCGCCACCGGTAATGCGTTGCATCGGAATCGCGCCACCTCCAGCTATCGGGGTGCACGCGAAGATGTAGATCAGGCGCGTATTTGTGGCGCTCCTTGACGTGCCAGCAGTCGCCATCGCCGTTGCAGACGACGTCGGCTGATGCCGTTGTCGCGGTAAAGGCAAGCATGCTTGCGCCCAAGAGAGCCGCAGCCGTCACAACCTTCATGAGCCATCTCCTTTTCTCTCTGCTTCAACCTCAAGGCAAACCAGTTCAGGGCGCGATGGTTTCCGCGACCAGAACAAGTTTCATCTCTTTGACCAACGCACTTGAGAAAACTGAAGAAAGAGATTTTCGTGCGCGACGAGCGGACACAATCGCCGCAGGAATCCATCGGCGGAAGTGGTGCAACGCGAGCGCCGGCAACCATCCGGTGAATTGCTGCATAGTATTGCGGAAAGTTCAAAAAGGCCAGGTTTTACAGGCGAAAATGTCTCTTATCTCTGCTGCGGAACTCAATGAGTCCGGTGCGCGTTGCCTCTCCAAACATAGTGATATGGAGGACCGCATGGGTGGTAATCTCATTTACTACGCGATCGTCTTTTTGATTATCGCAATCGTTGCAGCCGCTCTTGGTTTCGGCGGTGTGGCTGGAACGGCCATTTCCGGCGCGCACCTCCTATTGTTGGTCGCCGTCGTGTTTATCGTTGTCGGTCTTCTTGCGAGCGTGCTGCGCCGAGGAGTCTAAAGATCAACATCCTTGGCGATGAGCTGAGGAGGCGGTTCTCTGTCCGATGGAGCCGCTGAAGCCCCGGTGCCAACCGCGCTGGGGGCTTCTCATGCCTTTCTAATCGGCTCGAACAGTATGTATCCGGCAGCTTTCCGCGACTGCGCCCGCCGCTCATTCGAGTAGAGGAGCCACTGCGCGCCGATGATCAGCATGCCGATAAAGGGCAGCTCGATGCGCCGCCCGTAGCGCTCGCTTTCGCCCGCAAGATATTTGACGTCTTTCGACCGCCAACCGTGCGCCTCGAAGAAGCCGAACCAGTCGTCCGGGTTAAACTTGAACGGCGCGTTCTCGAGGTGGCGGCCGGTCCACTTCACCCGCTGCTTCAGCAACTCCGGCGAGAAGAATTCGGCGACCCAGTAAGCGGCGCGGTCAAGCGCGGCGAGATCGTCCGCGAGCGCCCCCACATTCTCGTTGGTGAGATAGGGAACGACGCCTTCGGTCAGCACGAGCATCTTGCCTGCCTGCGCGTTCGCGTTCCTCAGCACCCGCTGCCGTTCGATGGGGTTGGCAAGATCGGCCTTAACTCGCGTGAGCCTGAAGCGAGGCGTCTCGCGGCCGAGATGCTTTTCTTTGTAATCGATCATCGCGGGATAGTCCGCTTCGATCCATTGCAGCGAGGCCGGAAGATCCATCCGGTAGGCTCGCGTATCGAGACCGGCACCGAGATTGAGGACCGTATCGACGCCGCCCGCGATCGCATCGCGGATGAACTCGTCGATGATGCGCGTCCTAACGGCGATCACCCAGGCCGTCAGGAAGGGACGCGGCATGGATTCGGCGATGCGGCGGCCACGGTCACCCGCCAGTACCGCCGCAAGAGGATCACTAAAGAGCGCGTCCGGCCGGCCCGTTTCGACACCTCGATAATGGGCCACCCAGAAGGCCGTGTCTGACACGTGTTCGACGGTCGCGTTCGCCACGAGTGTTATCCCATGCTGCAAGATGAGTTTCGGATGAGCGGTCGCAGTTTTAATCGAAATTGCGTCTGCGCTGCGACGAGCAGGCGTCACGCATAGATCATCTTCACGGTCATGCCGCCATCGATCGTGATGTTTTGGCCGGTCATGAAGTCGGCGCTCTCCGCGAGAAACAGGCACGCCTTGGCGATATCGTCCGGCACGCCTACGCGGCCTGCTGGGTGCTGCTCGTTGTCGGCCTTCAAATGATGCGGTTCTTTCGCCCGTCCGGAGAATTGCCAATCGCTCGTCTCGATCCAGCCAGGGCTCACCGAATTGACGCGAATGCCATACGCCCCGAGACTGATGGCCATGCCGTGCGTCAGCGCCAGGATCGCGCCCTTCGACGCGGTGTAGGCTTCCGTATTGGCTTCCGACATGAACGCGCGCGTCGATGCGATATTGATGATCGCGCCGCCAAGCTTGTGCTCCACCATCTCCCGCGCGACGGCCTGCGCGCACATCACCGCGCCGCGGACGTTGACCGCCTGCACGCGATCGAACTCCTCTATCGGAAGTTCGAGAAAGGGCTGGTTGGCGCTGATGCCCGCATTGTTGACGAGGACGTGAGGGCAGCCGAGATCCTGGCTCGTGCGCGCAATCCATCGCGTCACGTCGGCCTCGAGCGATGTGTCGGCGCGTTCGTAAAGACAAGGCGTTCCGAGCTCTCGGATGTGCGCCGCCGCTTCTTCGCCGGCATCCGCGACCGGATCGGCGAGCGAAACGGCATAG
>JAEWCT010000397.1 GCA_023390485.1 Pseudomonadota bacterium | reverse complement strand
TGCGATTCGTATTCTTGAGCGGAGATCCGCAAGGTTGTAATTCGGCATCGCGAGCTAAATTTTCTAGCCCGCTGTAAGCGAGCCGCCGCCCGAGAACGCCATTGCGAGAATGATCAGCGAGTTGTAGGCGCCATGGCAGATGACGGGAGTCAATAGCGTTCCGGTGCGCTCGCGAAGCCAGGCGAGATAAAGTCCGATCAGGGTAATCGCGGCGACGCCGTAGAGCGAATAATTGGCGTGCAGGACTGCCCACGTCATGGCGGTGAGGAACGCGGTGCCCGCAAATCCCAACGGCGACGGGCGCAGGGCTTTGAAGAGCAGGCCTCGGAACAGGCACTCTTCGGCAAGCGGGGCACCGATCCCGGCCGCGATGAGGATGAGCCACCACGTCCGCGAGGTCATCATTTCGGAGAAGGGCTGCAGGTCGTGTTTCAGCGCCTCCGGATCGAAGACGAAAACGCAGGAGGCGAAGACCATGGCGAGCGCCGCCAGGGCAACAATGGAGAGCAGAAGCGTCTTTATCCCGCCGGGAGGCATGCCGAAGTTCAAAAACGGCCGGCCCGAAACGCGGCGCCGAAGGGCGTTAAGTAAAAGCAGCGAGCCGACCGTCACGGCCTGAAAGGCGAAGAGCGATGCGGCGACGCGCCCCGTCAGCAGGGCTTCGGGTTCGCCAGCCTTGAAGGCGCGCGCCTCGTTGATTTGGCTCCAGCTGTCGAAAACGCGCGCGGCAACATCGCCTGAGGCCTTCGCCGCTGCGACGATCACGACGGCGAGCCCGATCGCAACGGCGACCCCCTTCCAAATCTCAGACTGCGTCTGCACCGGAACCTTATCTTGCGACGAAACGCTCACTCTATAAGTTCTCTGGATAAGTCCTCTGGCGCGTTTCGCGCACCCCGATCAGATCACCGCGTCAAACTCGCCAAACTCAACGACAACGCCAGAATAAAGCGGTTCCTCGGGCGACAGTCCGTCCAATCGTCGCCTCCCGGCAACAGATTTCCTCGTTAGAACGCGGGCCTAGGCGTCGAAACGCTTTTTTTCGTAAGGATTGCCCCTTATATTCGGGGTGCTGGCTCTGCCAGCTATGGCGATAAACGCGGTCGTAATAAGCCGATCGGACCCGGGGGCGGTACCCGGCGCCTCCACCATATGCCGCCTTTTCTCGCACATCGGGCGAACAAGGCGGCATCTGCTGGGGGCGAAATAGGATCGACGAAGGCGTAAAGGACTTAGCTTTTGCCCGGCATGATACCACCGTTATCGGGTCATACAGAATAGTTGCCAATGACAACTATGCTGAGGCCGCTCTCGCTGCGTAATGCAGCGCGACTAGCCTGAACTTGAAGCCCTTATCCCTAGCAGGATAAGGCGCGGTCGGGAGGGCACCGGGCAACAGAAGCCCTCCACTTCTTTTACTCCGTTCCTCGCGGGGGCCCTTAGCGCTTGGACTTGACGGGACGGCAAATCTGATTTCAGAGGTCAGGCGAGGAATTAGCTATTGAAGGCTGAGGCATGGCATCGGGGCCGTCCATAGATTACGCAAAGCTGCAACAGGAGGCGATGCGGGGCGTTGTGCGAGCGGTTCTGCAACAGGTCGTGAAGACCGGGTTGCCCAACGAGCACCATTTCTACATCTCGTTCCACACCCAGGCGCACGGCGTGATCCTGTCGAAGCGGCTGAAGGAAAAATATCCGACCGAGATGACGATCGTTCTCCAGCACCGTTTCTGGGATCTGATCGTGTCCGACGACCGCTTCGAGGTGAAGCTGACGTTCGACGGCATTCCTGAAAGGCTCGTCATTCCCTTCGCCGCGATCAAGGTCTTCATCGATCCGAGCGTGCGCTACGGCCTGCAGTTCGACGAGGAAGCGAGCGATCGCGATGCGCCGCCAGTGCCGCGCGCGGTGACTGCGGACGCCACCTACGAGCATACGGGCGACGCGGCGGACGTTCCGCGCACGCAAACCAAAAAGCCGCGATCGTCGCGGAAACCGCGCGGCGACAAGGATGCGCTCACCGGCGCGTCGCCGCTGGCTGCCGTGAAGCCCGAGAATTCGATGCCGCCCAATCCGGAACCCGCGACGCGCGCCGGAGAAGACGCGCCGAAGGACGGCAACGACTCCGACGCCGCGAAGGAAGCAGCCCCCGAAGGCGGTGCCAAGATCCTGAGCCTCGACCAGTTCCGGAAGAAGTGAGCTGACGCGTCCGCACGTCATTGCGTAGGTGACGGGCTTCTGCTCGTTCGCACCGTCAAGCTGTGTTGTCTTGAAGTTCTGTGCTCGCTCATCATATCCGGCCGAGACCGAGCCAAAGGACGTGTATGCACGCGCCTCCCTTCTCCGGACAATCCGTCAATGCCTACGCCGATCGTCCGCCGCGCCAGGTCCCTGGCTTCGCGGACTTGCACCGGATGACGGCGATGCTGCTCGCGGAGCGGACGCCTTCGAATGGCCGCGTGTTGGTCCTTGGCGCGGGCGGCGGGCTGGAGCTCAAGGCGTTTGCTGACGCCCATCCGGAC
>JAEWCT010000380.1 GCA_023390485.1 Pseudomonadota bacterium | reverse complement strand
GCAAAGGCCCTATCTTCTTTCGTCAAAAACGATACGGCTTCAACAACGAACTGATCGAGGTCTTGAAGTTCCGCTCGATGTATGTCGAGCAGCAGGATGCGACGGGAAGCAAGGTGGTTACGCGCGGCGATCCTCGCGTGACCCGGGTCGGCCGCTTCATCCGGCGTACGAGCCTTGATGAACTGCCGCAACTCATCAACGTCGTCAAAGGTCAGATGTCGCTCGTCGGCCCACGTCCCCATGCGACGGGATCCAAGGCCGAGCGGGATCTCTTCGAGGATGTCGTGGAAGGTTATTTTGCCCGCCACCGCGTGAAGCCCGGCGTCACGGGCTGGGCGCAGATCAATGGCTGGCGCGGCGAAACCGACACACGTGAGAAGCTTGTGCGCCGCGTCGAGCATGATCTGTATTATATCGACAACTGGTCGGTTCTGTTCGACCTTTACATCATGGTGTTGACACCGCTTTCACTGGCGACGGGCAAGAACGCCTACTAGTGCGATTGAGCGAGCGCTTGCGCGCGCAGGGCAAATGCTAAGTCTCCAAATTGCGTTTGGAGATGTCATCGATCGTGCGTACTCCGGCGAGCGCCATCGTCACGTCGAGCTCCTTGGCGATGATTTCGATGGCTTTGCTGACACCCGCTTGGCCGGCGGCACAGAGGCCGTAAAGATAGCTACGGCCGATGAGGCAGGATTTCGCACCGAGCGCGAGTGCGCGGAAGACGTCCTGCCCGCTGCGAATGCCGCCGTCGAACATGATTTCGATGTCCGATCCAACCGCATCGACAATGCGCGGCAGCATTGAAATCGACGATACCGCGCCGTCGAGCTGGCGGCCGCCATGGTTCGAGACGACGATGGCGTTCGCGCCTGCGCGGGCGGCCAAGCGTGCATCGTCGACGTCGAGAATTCCCTTGATGATGAGCTTGCCGGGCCAACGCTCACGGACCCAGGCGACATCGTCCCACGCTAGCGCCTGATCAAATTGGGTGGCGATCCAATCCCGGTAAGAGTTGAGTCCCTCCGCCCCTTCAATGCGGTCGTGGACGTTGCCGAAGGTCTTCCTTTTGCCCATCAGGACGTTGGCGATCCAGGCAGGCTTCGACAGCGTGTTGGCTATCGTGCGCAGGCGAAGGCGCGGCGGCACAGTGAGGCCGCAGTGAATGTCACTATGGCGTTGGCCTAGAACCTGAAGGTCGACCGTCAGCACGAGCGCGGAGCAATTTGCGGCGCGGGCCCTGGCGATGAGATCCGCCACGAAGGCGCGGTCCTTCATGAAATAGAGCTGGAACCAGAACGGCTTTGCGACTGCGGCGGCAACGTCCTCGATCGAGCATATAGAGAGCGTGCTCAGCGCATAGGGTATGCCGGCATTTTCTGCGGCGCACGCGGCGGCAATTTCTCCATCGCGATAAGCCAATCCGCTCAAGCCGACGGGCGCGAGCGCGAATGGCAGCGCCGCGGATTTGCCGAGGATGCTCTGCGTAAGATCGCGATTTGCGGCACCCGCAAGAACGCGCTGACGAATGTTTATATTCGCAAGATCGCGGAGATTGGCGTTGAGCGTCGATCCCGAATACGAGCCCGATTCATAGTAGCCCATGACATCGACGGGCACGCGGCGGTGCGCCAATCGCCGGAGATCGTCGATGCAGGCAACGGTTTCGAGTGTCGTCACGCGTATCGTCCGGAAAGCTCAAGCGCCGACATGCAGCGACGCGAACTCAAGCGTCGGCTTCGCAGACGGAAATGATGACGCCAGGGTGAACGGATTTCAGCAGGCGGACATCGTCAAGGGCCTGTGCCCAGACATTGCAGGGGCCGGCGAGACGGATTTCTCCGCGTGTTTTCGATAGCGGTGTTGGACCAAAACCTATCGCGATCGCATCGCCGTCGGGCCAGAAGACGATGTCGCCCGCCTTCACAACGACGCGCGCGTCGGGCTCAGCCTCAGAGGAGACCGGCGCGTCGAAATAGATTTCTTCGCCCCAGGTGCGGGCGGCGGACTGGATCGGCAGTGCGGCCCAAATGCGCTCGGCTGTCGGCGTATCGAGCAATCGCGCTCGAATAGAGACACCCCCGGCCTGGATTACGATCTTCCGCATACCGTATGATCCCGATCAGCTTCGCGACCGGGAGCATATAACGGTCGCAGACGCGAAGTCTCTCATTGAGGCTGCCTGCCTTCAAGGGCTTCGAGCCTCTCAGCCAGAACAAAATGGCCTGTACGAGAGCGAAAGTTGCCCGGATTCGTCGGATGAGCAGCGAATTGTCATGCTGCAATTGCGAAGAGCGCCCGGTGCAGGCCCCGCGAGACGTGCACCGGGAGCCAAATCAGGGTGCCGGTCCGAATACCAGCGATGTGTTCAGGCCGCCGAACGCGAGCGAGTTCGACATCGCGTATCTGAGCTTCATCTCACGGCCGACGTTCGGAATGTAATCGAGATCACATCCCTCCCCCGGCTCATCAAGTCCGATGGTCGGGGGTGCCCAGCTTTCACGCATCGCCATAATGGTCGCGACGGCTTCAATACCGCCGCCGGCACCCAAAGGATGAC
>JAEWCT010000320.1 GCA_023390485.1 Pseudomonadota bacterium | reverse complement strand
CTCGAACGCGATATCGACGCCGAGGGCTTTGTGCGGAAGTTCTGCCGGGTTCTTGATCGCGGTGACCTTGATCGGTCCGCTACCCGCATCGATCGTATCGCCGGAGACCTTCACTTCTTTCGGATACCGTCCATGCACGCTGTCATAACGCAGCAGATGAGCGTTCGTTTCTACGGGGCCGAGATCATTGATGGCGACGACTTCAATATCCGTGCGTCCACTCTCGATGATTGCGCGCAGCACGTTACGACCGATGCGGCCGAAACCGTTGATCGCCACCTTCACAGTCATTCTCGGGGGTCCTCCGGGGTAAGAGATTTATGCTTGATCTGACGAGATACCGCCTGATCGCCGTTATCGCCAGGAATTGCGGGTCTTTAACGTCAGTTGGTGGCCCGCTGTCAATCAAATAGCCCCCGCGGTTGGAGTTACGGCCTCGCAAATCTTTTCGTTCAACAGGGTACAAACACGGTCTCGTTTATTGACGTCGTTTACCTTCGCCACGTAACGTAGGCGGCGACTACAGGTGATAGGTGCGTCAATCGTGTCGCCCGAGAGGGCGATTAGAGGCCATGACTGAACGCAACACTGTCAAGATCAAGCGCGGGGAAGAGGTCAAGCCTGCCCGCAAACCGATGGGCGACGTCGAGCTCCGGTCGGAGAACGCGCGCTTGCGTGCCGAGTTGGCGGCTGCGCATCAGCGTATCGCGGAGCTCGAGCAGCGGTCGGCGGATGCGCTCAACCGGATTGATTGGGCGCTCGATTCGCTTCATAGTCTGCGCGAGAGCGGTTGACTGTGCGCGTCGTTCAGGCGGAGAGCGGCGAAGCCGCCGGATAGAATGGCCGAAGTCCCGTTCACCTTCAATCAACGCACCTATCGCTTTTCGTGCGAAGAGCACGATGTGCGGCGTCTCACGGATATCGTCGATTATCTAAGCTCGAAGCTCGATGGAATGCTGCAGGAGCACGGCGCCGTCGGCGACGAGCGCCTCATCCTCATGGCTGCATTAATGGTGACCGACGAGTTGTTCGACGCCCGGGCGGACGTGGACGAGCTGCTCGAAGGCAGCGCGCCGGAGGTCCGGTCGGCCGCCATTCGCAGCATCGAGGCGGAGGAGGCCCGTCCCGATCACGAGGACGAAGACATCGAGCCGGTGAGGCGGCGGGCCAAAGGCTAGTGCGTATCGCAGGATAGCGCTGGAACTGCCCTGGATTTTTCCCGGTATCTCGCCTAAATCAGGGGGGCTGCGGGGCTCGTCAGGGACAAATGACCCGGGGGCCTATAAGATCCGCACGGGTGCTGTCCCTGTCCGGAGCCGTGGCTTCGGACATATGGTGCCCACCTACGCTCGTAGGGACCACGCGGGATCATGTTCCCAACGGCCTTCGCGGCATTTACTTTTTTCGACGGATAGAGCCGTTTGACTTCGGAAGTTATGCCAGACGCCAAAAAAGAGTTGCGAGCCGAAGCGTTTCGCCGGCGGAAAGCGGCCTTTGAGCGTCACGGAGCGGAGGCGAGCCGGAAGATTGCGGCCCAGGGCCTCGATTTTCTGGGCGTCAAGCCCGATGCGGTGGTCTCGGGCTTTGCGGCAATTCGCGACGAGATCAATCCGGCGCCGCTGATGACTTGGCTGCAGGCCGAAGGGTTCAAGCTGGCGCTTCCGGTCATGCAGGGGCGCGGGAAGCCGCTTCTGATGCGGTCGTGGTCGCCGGGCGACGCGATGGCGCCGGCGCAGTGGGGTATCGCAGAGCCGCTCGACGACAAGCCCGAGGTTGACCCGGATGTCCTTCTGGTGCCGCTGCTGGCGTTCGACGCGAGGGGCTACAGGCTCGGTTACGGCGGCGGTTTCTACGACCGGACGCTGCGGCGATTAAGGCATTTGAAGCGCGTCGTCGCCGTGGGCGTCGCCTACGATGAACAAAGGGTCGACGTGGTCCCGGCCGAAAGCTATGACGAGAAACTCGATTGGGTACTGACGCCCTCGGGCCCGCAACGTTGTTTCGATCCTTGATCCGGAAGTCTTGATGCGTCTCTTGTTTCTCGGCGATATCGTCGGTCGCCCGGGCCGAACGGTGGTTTGCGATGCGTTGCCGGGATTGATCAAACGCTATGCGCTGGATTTCGTCGTGATCAACGGCGAGAACTCGGCTGGGGGCTTTGGAATTACCGAGGCGATCCTCAATGATTTGATCGACGCGGGCGCCGACTGCGTGACGCTCGGCAACCATGCGTTCGATCAGAAAGAGGCGCTCGTTTTCATCGAGCGTCAGGAGCGGCTGATCCGTCCCTTGAATTATCCGAAAGGAACGCCCGGAAGGGGCGCGACTTTGCTCAAGGCGAAGAGCGGGGCCGATGTGCTCGTCATCAATGCGATGGGGCGCATTTTCATGAGCGAACTCGACTGCCCGTTTCGCGCCGTCGATGCGGAGATTTCGGCGTGCGCATTGAAACACGGTGCCGACGCCATCCTGATCGACTTTCACGCCGAAGCGACGAGCGAAAAGCAGACGATGGGAATGTTCCTCGATGGTCGTGTCAGCGTCGTCGTCGGGACGCACACGCACACGCCGACGGCGGACGCCCGTATTCTTTCCGGCGGCACGGCCTATATGTCGGACGCGGGCATGTGCGGCGATTACAACTCTGTGCTCGGCATGGATACGGAAGAGCCGATCAACCGGTTTTTGACGCGGATTCCGCGCGGCCGTTTCGAGCCGGCCGCCGGTCCCGGAACGATTTCGGGGCTTGCGGTCGACATTGATGATGCAATGGGGTTGGCGGTGAACACGGCGCCTTTGCGCCTTGGGCCGCATCTCGAGCCTGCCATTCCCGCGTTCTGGCAGCAGAATTGAGGCGGCGCGCGCTGCCAGTTTTTCAAGCTTTCTAGGGCCGGGACCGGGGACCTTCGGGTCGACGGCCGTCGCTCTCTTGACCGGCGCGCGGCCGTTGCGCAAAAGACGGACTTCAGTTCAGCGCAATTTTTCAAGTCGAGCGAGCACGAGCATGGCCGGCCATTCGCAATTCAAGAACATCATGCACCGCAAGGGCAAGCAGGACGCGATGCGTTCGAAGCTCTTTGCGAAGCTTGCGCGCGAGATCACGGTTGCTGCGAAGTCGGGTACGCCCGACCCCACGATGAATCCGAGATTGCGCCTCGCGATCCAGGAAGCGCGCGCCGAGAATATGCCGAAGGATAACATCGAGCGCGCAATCAAGAAGGCGCAAGGCGGCGATCTCGCAAATTACGAAGAGGTCCGCTACGAGGGCTATGCGCCAGGCGGCGTCGCCGTGATCGTCGAAGCGCTGACAGATAATCGCAACCGGACGGGCGGCGTTGTCCGAAGCGTGTTTACGAAATTCAACGGCAACCTCGGTGCGACCGGCGCCGTCGGACATATGTTCAATCATATCGGCGAAATCACCTACAAGGC
>JAEWCT010000298.1 GCA_023390485.1 Pseudomonadota bacterium | reverse complement strand
CCCGGCGGGGGGGGGAAGAGGGGTGGCCGAGTGCCCACGCTCAAAGACCTCAATCCGGGGGGAGGATATGAGGTATACGTACGATATCAGAAATCCGACAGCGAGAAGTTAACAGGCGATCCTCGCGCGAAGATTTTCCAAACAAGATCGCGAAGGCCGCACTGAGAACGCACCATCATCCCGTCGATTGTTGACATTTTCGCTCTTGTATTAGCTCCGGTTTCAACGGTGGTGCAACGCACCCATCCGCCTGCTGCGCACGTTCGCCGATGGCCGCGCGTGCACGAATTCTTTTCGATGGCGCGTCGACAGCGCCTGCTCCCATGCGCGCGCCAGGGCGTAAACGAGAACGAACCCGAACGCGTAGAAACTTGCGATGAAGATAATGACGGGAGCCGCGTCGCCAGACATGGTCGCCTCCTATTCGCTCTTCCGTGAGGTGGCGATTGCGGCATCAACGTTCAAGATGCTCGCGAGCGAGTAATCCGGAAGCGGCCGGCGCATTGATCCGATTTCCGCGGTTGTGGAGATCGATACGAGGTCTCTTCTTGCGGTGCCTCAAATCGCATACCTTGAGCGAGAGGGCCGCTCCCATGAACACAAAGCTCCTGTCACTCCTGCAGCGCGAAGCAACTGCTCGTCTCAACGCCGCCGAATATGAGCTCGTCTCATACACGAGAGCCTGCCGGGGCAAGGTCGTCGATCTGCACGAGATGAAACGCATCAGGCAGCTCCGCGAGCGAGTGGAGAGTGCGCGAGCTCGCCAGTTGAAATGGACGCGATATCGCTTCCTCGCGGAATCCGGAATCCTTTGAAGCGAATTGCCGAATAGAACGGCACATACGGCGCATTTTGTCTAAATTGTCACCAAGCGTTCTTTTAGCGCTGGTGTAAAATTTAGCGCGTAACCACCGATTCGCGGTTCCTAAGGAACGGCTGGCGTGACCCTGGTGATCGTCTTCATCGGCGCAATCTGCAACTATTATTTCGGCGCCGTCGGTGCCGTTCTCGGTGCTTTGGTCATAACCTCCGCGCTTTCAAAATCCCGAGCCAACGCAGTTCTTCCATCACTTATATTGATCGGCGTCTCCTGGGCAGCCGGCGGCATCGTCGCGAGCGGTGCCGGAGCCGTGGCGGGCGTCATATTGGCCACCGCAGTGGCAACATGGTTTGAAGGCGGAGAAAAACGTCGCCACCACCGCCCGGCTATCGACAAGCATTGACGCGTGCCAGCCCGGGCTTCCCTCACCTCCCAACGCACTCCAAAAGGCCTGTACCTTCCTTTCACCCGCTCGGATGTTCTTCGACGGACAATGGAACAGACGCACTTTGCAAGGATCGGAACGAGGCCTACATCAAAGCCTCCCCGATAGCGCTCTCACCCCCCGCGAGGTATCCATGGAGTACGTGAAGCTCGGTCACACCGGTCTCGAAGTGTCCCGCATTTGCCTCGGCTGCATGAGCTACGGCCAATCCGACGGCGGCGTCATGAAGTGGACCTGGACGTTGAGCGAGGAGGACAGCCGCCCCTACATCAAGTCCGCTCTCGAACAAGGCATAAATTTCTTCGACACCGCGAACGTCTATTCGCACGGCGAAAGCGAGCGCGTTCTCGGCCACGCCATTCGCGATTTCGCCAGGCGTGAGGAAGTCGTCATTGCAACGAAAGTCTATTCGCCGATGCGGCTCGGACCGAATGGCAAGGGCCTGTCGCGCAAGGCCATCATGTCCGAGATCGACGACAGCCTGAAACGTCTCGGTACCGACTACGTCGATCTCTACATTATCCACCGTTACGACTACGAGACACCGCTCGAGGAAACACTCGAAGCGCTCGACGAAGTCGTGCGCTCAGGAAAGGCGCTCTATCTCGGCGCATCCTCGATGCACGCCTGGCAGTTCATGAAAGCCCTCGGCCTGCAACGCGCCAACGGCTGGACGCAGTTCATATCGATGCAAGACTATTACAACCTGCTCTACCGCGAGGAGGAGCGTGAGATGCTGCCACTCTGCCAATCCGAGGGCATCGGCGTCACGCCATGGTCGCCCTTGGCACGCGGGCGCCTGGCGCGACCATGGCAGGACGAACCCCAAACGGAGCGCGCCAGGAACGATCCGTTCGCCGATCGGCTCTACGAAAAGTCGAAGCAGTTGGACAAGCCGGTGGTCGATCGCGTGCACGATGTCGCGAAGGCGCGAGGCGTTTCTCCCGCCCAGATCGCCCTCGCCTGGATGCTGAGCAAACCCGCGGTGACCTCTCCCATCGTCGGCGCGACCAAGCCCCATCAGCTCGACGACGCGATAAAGTCCGTTTCGCTCAAGCTGACGAACGAGGAAATTGCCCATCTCGAAGAACTATATGAGCCGCATCGAGGACCCGAAGGCTTCGTATAGATGGCAGAGATCGAATTGAACCGCTGCACGGCTCGCGCGTTTCCCTGCGGAGCGCAATCGAGTCCTGCGGTTCATGCAAAAGCCGGTAGCAAGCGAGAGAATTGAATGCGGGACTATCGTCGAAACGACGATTCCCTCGCGCCTTGATCGTTTGCCGTTTGGACGGTTCCACGTCCTCGTCATCGTAGCGCTCGGCATCACGTGGATCCTCGACGGACTGGAGGTCACGCTCGTCGGCGCCATCGCGGGAGCTTTGAAGGAAAGCCCGGCGCTGCGGTTCACTAACACCGATGTGGGTATAACAAACAGCTCTTATCTCGCGGGTGCTGTACTCGGAGGATTGTTCTTCGGTTGGCTGACGGACAGGCTCGGCCGCAAGAAGCTGTTTTTCATCACGCTGACGACCTACATGATCGCAACGATCGCGACAGCCTTCTCGTGGAACCTGCTCAGCTTCTCGCTGTTTCGATTTCTCACCGGAGCCGGCATCGGAGGTGAATATACCGCCGTCAATTCAACGATCCAGGAGCTGGTGCCCGCTCGCTATCGCGGCTGGACCGATCTGACAATCAACGGCAGCTTCTGGCTCGGCGCGGCACTCGGGGCACTGGCGTCGGTCGTCCTGCTCGATAGTACTCTGATACCCAACGATTTGGGATGGCGGCTCACCTTCCTGCTCGGAGGAGGGTTGAGTGCACTCATCTTCCTGCTGCGCCTCTGGATTCCCGAAAGCCCGCGCTGGCTCATCACGCATGGCATGCCGGAAAAGGCCGGCAAGATCGTCGGCGATATAGAAGCGCGACTCCGGAGCGAAAATCATATTCTCGATGATAGCTCAATCACAACGACACGCTTGAAAACGCGAAGCCGTACGCCGCTCCTGGAGGTCGCGAGGTCCATCCTGAAAACGAACCGCGATCGGGCAATCGTCGGGTTCGCCCTGATGACCGCGCAGGCCTATTTCTACAACGCGATCTTCTTCACCTACGCGCTCGTACTTTCGTCGTTCTACGGCGTCCGGACGGATAAAATCGGCTGGTACCTTCTCCCCTTCGCAGCCGGAAATTTCCTTGGGCCCCTGCTCCTCGGACGGCTTTTCGATGTTTGGGGACGCAGGCCGATGTTGATCACGACATACAGTGTTTCCGCGATCCTGCTCGCCGTCACGGGATATCTGTTTGCAGCCGATCTCGTCTCCGATTCCACACTGACAGTCGCATGGGTGATCGTGTTCTTCTTCGGATCGGCGGCCGCGAGCGCCGCCTATCTGACGGTCAGCGAGTCCTTCCCGCTCGAGGTTCGAGCGCTTGCCATCTCGCTCTTCTACGCTATTGGCACAGGTGTCGGCGGCGTGATCGGCCCCGCGCTTCTCGGCCATCTTATCGATACCGGATCGCGCTATAGCGTGTTCATGGGCTATCTGATCGGCACGGCGTTGATGCTGATTGCGGCTGGCATCGCCTGGCTGAAAGCGGTCGCCGCCGAACGAAAACCGCTCGAACAAGTCGCTCGCCCCCTGTCCCTTGCCGACGAATAACTTCATCAATGTGCCGCTGAGGCGCCGCCGCGAAGCTGCGCCTTTTGCGCAAAAAGCAATGCCGCCGCCGCGATCGCGAGCATAACGGCGATCACGGCAAACGCATCACTGAAGCCCATGACCAGCGCCTGCCGCTTGATCGTCTTGCCGAGCGCGACAATCGCTTGATGGCGCGCCGCTGCCGCATCAGTAATACCGTGCGCCATGAAATAGTTCGTCATCTCGTCTATCCGCTGGCGAACCTCGTCACGATAGACTGTCACGGATTGCCCGATGATGTTGGAGTGAAATTGCTCGCGCTTCGTGATGATCGTTTCGAGCGCGGCCGTGCCCACGGCGCCCGCCAGGTTGCGCAACATGTTGAAAAGACCGGAAGCATTCGCCGCATCTTTCGGTGCGATGCTAGAGGTCGCGATAGCCGTCAGCGGCGTCAGGATCAGCGCCTGGCCAACCGCGCGCACGATATTCGGCACCAAGAACTGATCGCCAGAATAGTCGAGCGACATGTTGACGTTTATGAAGCAGCTCAGAGCAAAGAGCGCGATGCCCGCGACGCCGATGTAGCGCACGTCGAAGTGCTTCATCACCAAAGGCACGAATGGAATGATCAGCAGCTGCGGCAAGCCGGTCCATGCGAGCACATTGCCGATCTGCTCGGCATTGTAGCCCTGCACCTGCCCGAGATACTGCGGCAGCACGTAGACCGTTCCGAACAGCGCGAAACCGACGAGCATGTTGGCGACGGTGCCGATACCGAAATTCCGGTTCTTCAGCAGCCGGAGATCGACGAGCGGCTTTTGCACTTTAAGCTCGATCCACACGAACGCCGTCAGAAACACAACCGCGATAACGGCGAGCTTCACGATGAAGGATGAGCCGAACCAGTCATCTTTGTTGCCCTCTTCGAGCAGCGTCTGCAGCGCCGAAAGGCCAACCGCCATCGTAACGATGCCGGCCCAATCGCCTTCCTTGAGAAGGCCAAGCTGCATCTTCTCCTTCTCGAGCGTGAACCATAGCGCCACGATCATGATCGCGCTCGGAATGGCGTTGATGAAAAAAATCTTCTGCCAGCCGTAGTTCTCGGTCAGATATCCGCCGATCGTCGGGCCGATAGCGGGAGCGAAGGTCACGGCAATGGCGAAAAGCGCCAAGCCCACGGGTTGCTGAGGCTTCGGCAGCTTCGTGACAACCATCGTGAACGCCATCGGAATGAGCACACCGCCGGCAAACCCCTGAAGGCCGCGCATCGCGATCATCGTGCCGAGATCGTGCGCAAACGCACACGCCATCGAGAACACGGCAAAGAAAAACGTGCTGACGAGAATGTAGCGCCGAAAACCGAAGACGCGGCTGAGATATCCAGTCATCGGAATGACGACGATCTCTCCGATAAGGTATGACGTCGATATCCACGCGCCATTGTCCGCGCCCGTGCCGATTCCGCCTTCGATATCGAGAAGCGATGCGTTGGTGATCTGGATATTCAGGATCGACATGAAGGCGCCGATCATGCCGGCAACGACGGCGATCCAGGTCGTCAGGCTTGCTTTATCGGCGGCCGCTTTCGGAAATTCCGCGCCGGCCGCTGTTTGAACGGTGCTTGCCATAGCTGCTTACTCCGCCGCGGAACGATGCCTTCGCCATCACTTGGCTGCGAGAGACGTCGCGGTTTCATCGGCTTTTTTCGTTTCAATTGTCGGATAGACCGACATGCCCGGACGAAGCTCGTTCGCGAGAGGGTTGCCCTTATCGAGGGTGATCTTCACCGGAATGCGCTGGACAATCTTTGTGAAGTTGCCCGTAGCGTTGTCCGGCGGCAAAAGCGCGAACTGCTGTCCGCTCGCCGGCGCAAGGCTGTCGACGTGCGCCGGAATCTCGACGCCCGGAAACATATCGACCTCAACGGTCACGGCCTGCCCTGGCCGAACGTCCGCCAGCTGCGTTTCTTTGTAGTTGGCGACGATATAAGCAGCAGACACCGGAACCACTGCCATCAGCTGCGTTCCGGCCTGAACGAACTGACCAGAACGCAACGTGCGGTTCCCGAC
>JAEWCT010000195.1 GCA_023390485.1 Pseudomonadota bacterium | reverse complement strand
GATAAGCTGCGTCTCGGCGTTACGGCGGGCAGCGGCATCGGAATGGGCGCGGCGGGCGCAGCCGGCAAGGTCGCGCTTTTGCTGAGCAATCCGATCGCGGCACTTGGCGCGCTGGCGGGCCTGGGTGGCATCGCCGCCCGGCAAGCCATGGGCTTCCTCAATCAGAAGCAGCGCTACATGGTCATCATGGCGCAGAACCTTTACTTCCACACCATGGCCGACAACCGCGGCGTCATCCTCAAAATCGCGGCCCGCGGCGCCGAAGAGGATGTGAAGGAGGAAATGCTGCTTTATAGCGTTCTCGCCAAGGAAAAGTCGACGCGTACCGATCTGCCGTCCATCGATCTCGCCATCGAGAACTACCTGACCCGCACCTTCGGTGTGAAAATCGATTTCGAGATTGACGACGCGCTCGATCGTTTGATCCGCGACGGCATCGTTATAGAAAAGCCGGATGGCTCCTTCGTCACGTTGCCACCGGCCGAGGCGGCGAAGCATATCGACGCCAAGTGGGACTTGTTCCTGGATCACCTACCCGACCCCGTCAGCACGGAAGGCTATGAGTTCGAAGGCAGACCGGCCTAGAGCAATTCCAGCAAAAGTGTGCAACGGTTTTGCGTCCGGAATTGCGTCAAAACAAAAAGTAGAGCGTTTTCGCGATTCAAAGAAAAGCGGAAACGCTCTAGAACTGAAAAATCGAATGGCATTCAAAAAATTCGCGGCGCAGTTTGGCGACCGATCACTTGCTTATGAGACCGGCAACGCGCTGCAGGATCTGATTGAGCCGCCGCCGGACGCACTGACCGTTTTCGAAGACGGCCCTGATCGCTGGCGGCTCGAAGCCTACTTCGATGCCGATGCAGACGATCGCGATCTGGCAGCCGAACTCGGGCCTCTCGTGCAAGGTCCGTTACCCCCGTTCACCGTCGAGACCGTGCCCGACCTTAATTGGGTCGCGATTTCCCAAGCCGCATTGCCGCCCGTCCATGCGGGCCGCTTCACCATTCACGGTAGCCATGACAAGGGCCGCATCGCCGGCGGTCCGAATGCAATTCTGATCGACGCCGGAGAAGCGTTCGGCACCGCCCACCACGCGACGACGCTCGGCTGTCTCCTCGCCATTGATCGGCTGACGCGCGCGAAGTCCTTCAACTGGGTCTACGACCTTGGCTGCGGCTCGGGCGTGCTGGCCATCGCGGCATCGAAGGCGCTGCCGCATGCCGAGATCATCGCAGCCGACATGGACCCGCAATCTGTGAAAGTCGCGACGGAAAACGTAAGGCTCAACGGTGCCATGAGCCGTATCGCGCTGGTCGTTGCGAGCGGCATCGGACACCCGAAAGTTCGGAGCCGCGCCCCGTTCGATCTGTTCATTGCCAATATCCTGGCCGGGCCTCTGATCGGCCTCGCGCCGGCGATCTCCCGCTCGGTCGTACCCGGAGGAACGCTGGTGCTCTCGGGTATTCTGATCCCACAGGCGCCGGAGGTCCTCGCCACCTATCGAGCCCACGGCTTCTCGCTCGTCCGCCACGACCGCTTGACGGGATGGTCCACGTTGACGCTCGAACGGCGCTGAAATCCGCCATTGCCCGCTTGAGCACTGCCCCTTAGAAACTTTCCCATGCTGCAGACATTCGAATCCTCGTCCGAGCCGGAACGCGTCGCCGAACGCGTGAAGGCGCTCCGTGCACTGATGGCGCGCGCAAAGCTCGATGCCGTTCTCGTCCCACGCGCCGACAGGCATCAGGGCGAATATGTGCCCGCCTCCGCCGAACGCCTGAAATGGCTGACCGGATTTTCAGGCTCCGCCGGAATCGCCATCGTCACGAAACGAGCTGCCGTTCTGATCGTCGACGGTCGCTACACCGTGCAGGCCGGAGCTGAGACCGATAAGGATATCTTCGAGGTCTCACTGCTGCCTCGCAATAAGATCTCCGAATGGCTGACCGGGCATCTGGGCAATGGCCAGACCATCGGCTTCGATCCCTGGAACCACACCACCGGCGAGATCGAACGGCTGCAAAAGGCCGTCTCGCCGAAAGGACTGAAGCTCAAAGCGCTCGCAAGCAATCCGATCGATAGCATTTGGGGAAAGGCCCGGCCCGCGCCTCCGCAAAATCCGGTCATCGCCCAGCCGATCGCATTCGCCGGCAGAACACCCGCCGACAAACTCTCTGAGTTGCAAGGGCGGCTGAAGGAGGAAGGCCAGGGCGCTGCCATCCTGACACTGCCGGATTCCATCTGCTAGCTGTTCAACATTCGCGGTAGCGACGTCGCCCACAATCCCGTCGTACTGGCGTTCGCAATCGTGCCGGCGAACGGCAAAGCCGAACTCTTCATCACGCCCGATCGTTTCGATCCCGAGGCCCGCGCCGCCGTTGCGCCGGTCGCGAAGCTCCTACCCCCTGAAATGCTCGCGGCCCGATTGAAAGAGCTGAAAGCGAAGGGCAAGCGCGTCCGCCTCGATACCGAAACCGCCGCCTATTGGTTCGGCGCGAAACTCGGACCAAAGCTCATTGCCCGCGGACAAGACCCATGCATCGTCCCGAAGGCGATCAAGACCGATGCCGAAGTGATCGGCGCCCGCGCCGCCCACCTGCGTGACGGTCACGCTGTCGTCCGCTTCCTCGCCTGGCTCGACGATTGGGCCGCCGCCGGAACGCTGGACGAGATCACCGCCGTCCAAAAGCTCGAAGAATTCCGGCGCGATACGAACATGCTCCGCGACGTCAGCTTTCCGACGATCTCGGGCTCAGGTCCGAACGGCGCCATCGTCCACTATCGTGTGACGGAAGAAACCAACCGGCGCATGCGTCCGGGCGAGCTCTTCCTGATCGACAGCGGCGGTCAGTATCCGGACGGCACGACCGACATCACTCGCACGGTCGCGATCGGCGAACCAAGCGAGGATATGAAGCGGCATTTCACGGCCGTTCTGAAAGGCCATATCGCCGTCGCGACGGCCTGCTTTCCGAAAGGCACGCGCGGCATCGATCTCGATCCATTCGCACGGCGCGCACTTTGGCAGATCGGCGCCGATTTCGATCACGGAACCGGCCACGGCATCGGCAGCTATCTTTCCGTGCACGAGGGACCGCAATCGATCTCGCGCGCCGGCATGGCGCCGCTCCACGCCGGAATGCTGATCTCGAATGAGCCCGGCTATTACAAAGTCGGCGAGTACGGAATTCGCATCGAGAACGTCGTGCTCGTGACGCTGCCCGAACCCGTTGAGGGAGGCGAGCGCGAGATGATGGCCTTCGAGACGCTGACGCTCGTGCCCATCGATCGCCGGCTGATCGTCTCCGAAATGCTGGATGCAAGCGAGACTGATTGGATCAACGCCTACCATAAGCATGTCTTCGACGCGCTTGCGCCCGGCCTCGATCCATCCTCACGCAACTGGCTGAAGCAGGCGACGCAGCCAGTCTAGTTCACGCTTCGCCTGTCCCATCGGTGACAGCGGAAAAAACCCTCCATCATTACGTCTCCACATGCATCAGCATGAGGGAGAGCAACGATGTTTCCAATCTACGAACTGACGGCAGCACCGCATTTTCCGGAGCCCTTGAAAGCCCCGGCGTGCGCCGAGCGCCCGGAAAACATCGTCGCGCTTTTGGCGCTCGCGGCCGATGGTGATCAGGGCATTGAAATCACCATGCGCGGCGGCGAGATGTTCATCGCGCTGAAGTCGAGCTGAATTAAAACAATCGATTAGCCCTGACCGACGAGCGCGATCCACCCGTCCTCATCGAGCACCGTCACACCCAGCGCACGCGCATTATCGAGCTTCGATCCGGCCTCGGCGCCCGCGACGACGTAATCCGTCTTTTTCGAAACCGAACCCGAAACCTTTGCACCAAGCCGTTCCGCCTGCGCCTTCGCCTCGTTCCGCGTCAGCTTCGTCAGCGTTCCAGTGAAGACAACCGTCTTGCCGGTAACGGGCGAAGCTTTCGTTTGCAGCCGCTCGTAGGGCTTGACTTTCACTTCCGAGAGCAGCGCATCGACCTGTTCTTGATTGTGCTGCTCGCCGAAGAAGTCGATGAGCGCGTCGACGACCGTTTCGCCGATGCCTTCGATGTTATCGATGTCCTCGTAAGCGTCGCTGCCCTTGCCGCTCGCGACGGCGGCGTCCACGGCTGCGCGCAAAGCTTCGAGCGTTCCGTAGGCCTTGGCGAGATCCTTCGCCGTCGTTTCCCCGATGTGCCGAATGCCGAGCGCAAAAAGAAAGCGGTCGAGCGCAACTTCGCGACGGGCATCGATCGCGGAAAAGAGCTTGCGAACCGATGTCTCTTTGAAACCCCTGACCTTCGTTAGCGGTTCAGCCGACTCCCGATCCCGCCTCTCGAGCGTGAAGATGTCGGCCGGCGACTTGATGCGCCCGGTGTCGAAGAAAAACTCGATCTTCTCTGCGCCAAGCCCATCGATGTCGACGGCGTTGCGCGAAACAAAATGCTTGAGACGTTCCTTCACCTGCGCCGGACAGATAAGCCCACCTGTGCAGCGGCGAACGACGTCGGCCCTGCCCGTTTCTTCCACAGACTCGCGCACGGCATGACTGCCGCAAACCGGACAAACCGTCGGAAATTCGAAAGGCTTGGAATGCGACGGCCGCTTGTCGAGCACGACTTCAACGAC
>JAEWCT010000105.1 GCA_023390485.1 Pseudomonadota bacterium | reverse complement strand
TCCCGGCGAAGGCCGGGATCCATCCAAGCCGGAGATTCATCACGAACTGATGTTTGGGCGGATCCCCGCCTGCGCGGGGATGACGTTGCTGAAAATGAAAACGGGGCCGTTCCCAAATTACCGTCGTCATCCCGGCGAAGGCCGGGATCCAGGCAATGTGCAGGACATTCATACGTGCTGTCTGCGCGGAGCGAATCGCAACTGCCGTAGCGTTGAAGCTTGTCTGGGTGCCGGCCTCTGCCGGCATGGCGGGTGCTGGGCGTGGACCGGGCTTCTTCGATGAAGCCGTCATCCTCGACCGAATGAGCGAAGCGAATGATGGTCGGGGATTCCGCGTAAGACTCGTCGAAGACGCGATGCCATGAGCCTTCGGCAACTTTTACGCTGGATCCCGGGCCTTCGACACGGCCCTGCCGCGCTCGGCCGAGGATGACGAAGCTGTTTCCGTTGTCGCGGTTTCCGCCATGGTTGCGAGTAACGCGCCTGCCTGATCGCGTGCATCCGATTATACACAGCCGCGGGACCACATCGTTTGCGACGCCGCGACCCCAATGTTAGCTTCCGAGTGTTCAATAGCCAGGCAAGAGGTGTGAAGGGGTGCTCGGGCTGAAGTCGCTAGACTGGCGTTTTCGGCGCAGTCCGAAAGTTACGGCTTGTCTGATCAACAAAGATGAAGGGCGCTATCTTGCCGAGTGGCTTGCCCATTATCTCACGCTCGGGTTCGACCGGGTTCTCCTTTACGACAACGACTCTCGGGCCGCCACGCGGGCCGCCGAGCGCGCCTGTGCGGCGAGCGATCCTCGAATAACCGTCATCCCGTGGCCCGATGTTCTCGACCTATCGCCGCAAATCACCGCTTACGACGACGCCCTTAAGAGATGCGAGACGGAATGGATCTCATTCTTCGACACAGATGAATTTCTGGTTCTGAAGAAGCATCGTTCAATCCAGAGCTATCTAGGCGAAGCCCCCGGTAGGGCCGGTGCGGTTGCCATCAATTGGCTGCTGTTCGGATCGAGCGGCGAAAAATATTACCGGCCTGAGCCGGTGACCATGCGATTCCGGCGATGCTCAAGCAAAGCTGTCGCCAATACCCATGTCAAATGCATCGCGCGCAAAGTGGCGTGTGCTTCGATCGGACATGCCCACTCGCCGGCACTCAAACGCGGCTACGTCTATGTCGACAGCGACCTGAAGCCGTTTGCGCTCGACGGGCGAGCCTTCAACGCTGCCTATTCTTACAGGACTGCGCAACTCAACCACTACGTTCTGCGGTCGCGAGAAGAATTCAAAGCGAAGCTGCTGCGTGGATCCGGGACGCAACCGATTAACGCCGAGACGAAATTCAAAAAGTTCGCCGACCCTGAAGCCTTCTGGGCGAGACACGACACCAACGATGAGACCGATCCCTCGGTTCTCCTATGGACGGCGAAGGCAAGGGACTTGCGCGACGCCTTCGAGCGGGCCGTCGCATCCGCAGTCACGTCGGGTTGGATCGAGAGGCCGGTCCCTTCATCGACTGCGCGTAACTCGATACAGCGATAACAACGCCATTGGAACCATTGCCAATCGCAGTCAGGCCAGCAGCCGTTCCATCTGCTCTTTACTACCGGTGAACTTGCCCAGCGGCAGTTCCCGAAATTCATAGCGGCGATCGGATCGTGGGAGCAAATCTATATCCGGTCTTTGGTTCGGATCCAGAAGCCCGGCCACGGGCAGGATGATCCTTTGTGCCGTCATTGATAGCCACGCGGCCAGCCAAGAAAACGAGCTAATTGCCAAGACGATGTTTTGAGCGTTCCGGACGGTTTGAAAATCCTCAATCCAATGGGCCCCCTTCAGAAAGCGGGCTTTCGGAAATGCGCGACGCAGGGCGTTGCCGTAAATGTCATCATCAACTTGACCGACAAAGACGGGGGACAGCCCCTTTTCGGCAACCAATTCTCGCAGGAAGCTTATCGGCAGAGGACAGTAATCGGGATGTATCGCGCGCAGAATTTCTGCTGCACGGATGTTAATCACGAGCTCGACACTGTTCGTTGGATGCCCCTTTACGTCAGAGCGAAACAACCCTTCAAAGAACAGCCGATCGTGTTCGAAATATTCCAGGCGTTGCGCATAACAATCGACGAGAATTCCGGAGTATCCGCCGTCAACCGCTGATTTAATGAGAGCCGGAACATCGATGACGTGCCGATGCCCGATGGCCAGCAACTGGCCGGATACTTCTTCGGGTCCGACCAGCGAGAATTCGGGCATCCGGTAGCCGGTAATCGCTGAACCCGGAATCCGCGCGCACAGGTGCACTGCGAACATGTACCGAAAAATTTGATTTCCGATTTTGCACGGCTGAACATGGATTTGCATCGACCGAATTATATCGCCCATTCAGGAATCAGGGCAACGGTTCGAAGCATGAACCATCCCCAGGTTCAGACAGCCGGAAGTTCGAATCCAATCTCCTCTGCAATTGCCGAGAGTTCCGCATAGCTTTGAGCGTCGCCGGTTGCGGCAGCATCGATCCGGAGAAGCGCTGACCGCAGATCAGCAACGGCAAACGGACCTTGCGGCGCTTTCGACTTCAGTTTCTGCCGCGCCAGGACGTCATACAGTTCAATCTCATTGGCGATCCGAGACAGGCGGTCCTCATCCCATGTCGAGACGTAAGCAGTGGCCGCGCTCGACCATGCCTTCGAGGCGTCGCCGCCGACGAGCCAGAACCAATTTTTGGGGTCGAATGGCATCATGTGTATTGTCCTCCTGTAGCCGTCGTGCCGGCGGCGTCACCCGGGAATGCAGACGTGCCAGCGCCGTTGGTGACGATGACGCCATTGATGGTGGCTGAGTATCTATTGCCCGTCGCCGAACCTGAGTAGTTGGCGTTGACGGCCGAGAATTGCGCCTGTTGCACGATCACAAAGGCCGAGACCCAGGCGGGCGTGTTCGAGACTGTGACGGCCCGCGAGTCGATATTGATAATTCCCATACCTTTCGCGAAGGCATGGGCGTGACCGCCGCCGACAATCGCATATGGGCCATCGGCCTGAATCAGACCCAAGTTGCAAAAGATATGATAACCGCCGGCCGTCACCTCGAACTCGCAATTCCGGAAGAAGATGGTCGAGTAGCCGGCATTGATGTAGAGGCCGTTTCTGTTCGTTCCAGCCGGCTTGATGCGAAAGCCGCGCACATAAAGCTGCCCGCCATTCGCAACGGTCACAGCGTCGTTGCCATTGAGAACGCAATTGCTCGGCGTCGTCTCATCGCCGATCAGAAACACGCGGCCGGTGCCGATGGCGCGCGTCCGCACGGCCAGCGCTTCCGTCGAGGTACCGGCGGACACGTTGATTGTGACATCGTATGTCTGAAGATCGAGCGTTCCGTAGACGACATCGAGCGCTTTCTGGATGGTCTTGAAGGCGCCGCCCGTCGTGTTCGCCAGGCCGGTGTTGGAATCCGAACCATCGCTGAGCCGCACGTAGTAGGTGCGGTTCGCGGCCAGAACTTCGCGTGCGCCGCCCGACGGGAACGATACTCGGCCGTTCGACCGGGCTATCCGGATGCCTTCGTACCAGTTCGAGCCGTCGGGGCTCACCTTGAAGTGAAAGTCGTCGTCGCCCGTCGTGCCGATCTCGGCGCGGCCCGAATAATTCGTCTGGTAGAGCACCGACGCGGCGTCGCTCGCGGCGGCCTTGTTGATCTTCTGCTGGTGACCGTTGCCAGTGTTGTCGAAGAGGCTCGCCGGGCTCTTGACGGCAAGCTTGTTCGTGGCGTCGGCGGTCGCGTTGACGCCGACGAGCGGGACGTTGGCAAGGTCGGCCCAGGTCGCATCCTCGCGCAGAAACCTCGTCGTTCCTGCGGTTGATCCGGGCGTTGGCACGAGGCCCTTCTTGTGGCTGGCGCCGGAGGCGACAAATGTATCGAGGAGCGCGGTCGCCTGCGCTCCGGTCAGATCCTCCGGGGCGCCGCTACCTGCAGTCGTGCGGCCCTTGATCGTACCGTTCGCCATGTTGGCGAGGCTGGAATTGGCGACAGGTGCGGACAGGCCGCCACCGCCGCCCGAGCCCGCGAACAGCGTCCAGGCTCCCGCAGCGTAGATGACAAGCGCGCTTTCAGCTTCGATCCAGGCGGCCCAGCCTTCCTTTGGAGCGTAGAAAATCCATGCGCCGTCCTGGAAGGCCGCGATCTTGCCGGCGTTGCCCGTCCATGCACCCGATGGAGAGGCCGCGACGATATACCTTGCGCCCTCGGCCGGAGACGAAGGCGGCGCCGTCAGCGCCCGGCTTTCAACGGCAAGCTGCACAAGGCAATCGAGCGCGCGGATCGCTTCGTTATGCGTGACATACTTCTGCGCCTGAGCGGCCAAGATGTAGGGCAGTGCAAGGTTCGGCGTATCGTTCATGTTCACGCTAATGTCTGCAACAAGGCTCCCACGCAGGAAGATAAGGGCTGGCGACATTGCGGGGATAAGTTTTTTTGCAGTCTTTGTTTGGCGGCGGCTCTCCCCCTGCGAAGAGCCGGTCGCGGCCGTGGGGCACCGCGAGCCATGATCCAAACAGACCGGATTGACAGTATCGCCGAACCCACTACACCGAGCCCTCGCCCATCAACCTCCGCCAAAGCTCCGGACGGGAACTGCGAGCCAATGAAATTTCTGGTTACCGGCGCTGCCGGCTTCATCGGCTACTACACGGCGGCTCGCCTGCTCGATCGCGGCGACGAGGTCGTCGGCGTCGACAACGTCAACGGCTATTACGATCCTGCACTCAAGAAAGCGCGGCTGGCGCAGCTCGGCGGGCGAAAAGGATTTTCGTTCCTGCATCTCGATATCGCCGATCGCGCGCCGATGAACGAGCTGTTCCGGGCCCAGCGTTTCGACAACGTCATTCACCTCGCGGCGCAGGCGGGCGTCCGCTATGGCAGCGAGAACCCAGGCGCCTACATCGACTCCAATATCGTCGGCATGCAGAACGTTCTCGAAGGGTGCCGCCATAACGGCGTCAAGCATCTTGTCTTCGCGTCCTCGAGCTCGGTTTACGGCGCCAACACGAAGATGCCCTTCAGCGTCCACGACAATGTCGATCATCCGCTGAGCCTTTATGCGGCGACGAAGAAGGCCAACGAGCTTGCGGCACACGCGTATGCCCATCTCTACCGTCTTCCCGTGACGGGGCTTCGCTTCTTCACGGTCTATGGGCCGTTCGGGCGGCCGGACATGGCGTATTTCAGCTTCACGCGGAAAATTCTCGCGGGCGAGCCGATCGAGGTTTTCAGCAACGGCCAGCATGCGCGCGACTTCACGTACATCGACGACATCGTCGAAGGGGTCGTTCGCACCGCCGACCGGATCGCGGAACCCGATCCCAACTGGTCGAGCGATGCGCCGGACGCCGCGACCTCGAACGCGCCTTACCGGCTCTACAATATCGGCAACAACAATTCGGTCGAGCTGATGGATTTCATCGCGACGATCGAAAAGGCGACGGGCCGCGAGGCGAAGAAAATCTTCCTGCCCCCGCAGCCCGGCGACGTTGCCAAGACCTACGCGAATATCGACGACCTTGCGCGCGACGCCGGCTTCCGGCCTTCGACACCGCTTGCCGAGGGCATTGCCCGCTTCGTCGATTGGTATCGATCGTATTACGGCGTGTGATTGCGCAGCGCGAGCCTTAGAGGTTCACGCCACCGGACACTTCGAGGCGCTGCGCCGTCATCCAGCGATTTTCGTCAGACAGCAGCGTTGCAATCATCGGTCCGATATCGTCGGGAACGCCCACGCGTCCCATCGCCGTCACCGACGCGATGTGCTTGTTGATTTCGACGTTGTCGCGCACAAGGCCGCCGCCGAAATCGGTTTCGATCGCGCCCGGGGCCACGACGTTCACGGCGATGCCGCGCGGTCCGAGTTCCTTCGCCATGTAACGCGTCAGCACTTCGATCGCGCCCTTCAACGCGCCGTATGCTGCGTATCCGGGCATCGTGAAGCGCGCGAGGCCGGACGAAAGGTTCACGATGCGACCGCCATTGGCGATCAGCGGCAGCAGTTTCTGCGTCAGGAAGAACACGCCCTTCAGGTGAATGTTGTAAAGCCGATCGAAGTCGGCTTCCTTCATATCGGCGATGGACCCGCTTATACCGACGCCGGCATTGTTCACGAGATAGTCGAACGTCTCGCGACCCCATTTGTCCTTCAGGTTTTTCTTGACCTCGGCTGCGAAGGCATCGAACGAGGCGCTGTCGCCGGTGTCGAGCTGGAGTGCTACGGCTTTGCGGCCGTGGGCTTCGATCTCCGAGACTGTCTTCTCGGCTTCTTCGCGATTTGAACGGTAGGTGAAGATCACATCGACACCCCGCTCCGCGAGGCTCACCGCGGTGTTCTGTCCAAGCCCACGGCTACCGCCCGTGACGATAGCGATCTTGGGACCCGATCCGGTTTTGACCTGTGCCATTGCTTGCTCCTCAAACGATATTTGTGAGCGCAGTATCTAAGCCTCGACCGTCGCTTCTTGAATGCCGGAACTCGCGAATTTCTTGCCTAATCCTCCAAACGGTCTTGGGGACCACGCCATCTCGCCCTATGCTAATGCCCAGCAGGAGATGAAATCGCCGCAGAGAGAGAGACTTCGATATGCTCGATTTGAAGACGGCGCTTAGCAGCTATGCCGATGCCAATGGCGGCGGCGAAGGCGTTTTCGAGACGCCGATCCCAGGCTTCACCTTCATGCGCACGAGCCGCGCGACGCTGCCGCGCCACATGGTCTACCGGCCGTCGCTGTGCATTGTCGCCCAGGGCGAAAAGCAGGTGCTGTTCGGTGACGAGACCCTCTCCTACGGCGAGATGCAGGCGCTGGTCTTCAGCGTCGAAATTCCGGCGCTTGGGCGCGTGTCTCAGGCGAGCGCCGAGAAGCCGTTGGTTGGACTCATTCTCGAACTCGATCTCAGCATTATGCGCGAGGTCATGGAAGATCTCGATACGCCGCCTCTCCCGAACGACGAAAGCGGTGTCGGCGTCTTCGTCGGCAATCTCCAAGGTCCGCTTGCCGATTGCACAACGCGGCTCGCGCGGTTGCTTTCGACACCGAACGCCATTCCCGTTCTCTATCCCACGATCATGCGCGAGATTTCGTTCTGGCTGCTGACGGGAGAATATGGCGGGGAGTTCTGCAAGCTTGTCCTGCCCAACAGCCGGACGCGGCGGCTCGCCGAGGCGATCCAAGTTTTGCGCGAGGATTTTGCGCGTCCGATCCGCATCGAACAGCTCGCGTCCGTCGCGCGGATGAGTCCCTCGTCGTTTCACGCGCATTTCAAAATGCTGACGTCGATGACGCCGCTGCAATATCAGAAGCAGCTGCGCCTTCTCGAAGCGCGGCGGCTGATGGCGGCTGGCGACATCAACGTGGCTGGCGCGGCGTATCAAGTCGGCTACGAGAGCGCTTCACAGTTCAGCCGCGAATACGCGCGCATGTTCGGTACGCCGCCAAAGCGCGACGTCGTCGATCTCAAATCGCTGGCGCTCGGGAGTCCGGTATGAACCTCGGAACCGATGCGGCGTCCATTCCGGAAACCTCGGAGCGCTACGAGGACACGGCAACGAAACGCGAGATCAGCACGACGTGCGCCATCGTTGGCGCGGGCCCCGCAGGCCTCATGCTCGGTCTCATGCTGGCGCGCGCCGGCATCGACGTGAGCGTCGTCGAAAAGCACGGTGACTTCCTACGCGATTTTCGCGGCGATACGATCCATCCTTCGACCTTGCAGGTGATGCACGAGCTCGGTCTTGCGGATAAGCTGTTGCAGCTTCCGCATACTGAAGCGCGCAAGCTCCATGCGGAAGTCGGCGGAAAAAACATCACCATCGCCGATTTTTCCTGGCTACCGGCGAAGAACCGTTTCATCGCGTTCATGCCGCAATGGGAATTTCTGAATTTCCTGGCGCGGGAGGCCAAGCGCCATCCGAATTTCCGCCTCCTGATGGAAAGCGAAGTCACCGATCTCATCATCCGAGGCGATCGCGTCACGGGGCTTCGCGCGCGCACAGCCGACGGGCCTTTGAAGCTCACCACGTCCCTCATCATCGGCGCTGACGGCCGCAATTCGGCAACGCGCAGGCTCGCGGGCCTCGAAGTCGAGAGCTTCGGCAATCCGAGCGAAGTGCTCTGGATGAAGTTTTCACATGCAGCAGGCGATCCGGAGCAGACCATGGGTCATGCAGGTCCGCGGCAAGGCTTCGTGATGATCGATCGCGGCGACTATTGGCAATGCGGGTATATCGTTCGTAAAGGCACTTATGCCGACATCAAGAACGGCGGGATCGAAGCGTTTCGCGAGATGGTCGCCGCCGTTTCGCCGCTGCCGCGCGAGCGGTTGCAGGAGATCCGCTCCTTCGACGACGTCCATCTTCTGAGCGTCCGGATCGATCGCCTGAAGCAGTGGTGGCGCGCGGGCCTTCTCTGCATTGGCGATGCGGCGCATGCGATGTCACCGATCGGCGGCGTCGGCGTTAATCTCGCAATCCAGGATGCGGTTGCCCCAGCGAACATTTTGACCAAACCGCTGAAAGAGAACCGTCTCTCC
>JAEWCT010000043.1 GCA_023390485.1 Pseudomonadota bacterium | reverse complement strand
CGCTTGAAGCGCGCGACCGTGGCCGCTGGGCGCGGACCGCTTCTTTTTATAGTGTCTTTCACGTCAGCCCCAAGGGTTCGGCGGTTTGGTGTAGTTCTGACCACCGATCCAGACTTCGCCGGGGCTGCCGGCGCGACCGCCAGGTCCGGTGCCGGTGTCGCCCATCTCACGCGCCAGGGTTTCGAGCGCGGCGATGCGATTTTCAACATTGGGGTGGGTCGAGAAAAGATTGTCGACGCCGTGGCCGTTCAGCGGATTGATGATGAACATATGCGCGGCCGCAGGGATTGCTTCGGCTTCCTCGTTCGGGATACGGCGCGCTGCGACATCGATTTTTCGCAAAGCCGAGGCGAGCCAGAGGGGCTTACCGCAAATCATCGCGCCGAGACGATCGGCTTGGTATTCGCGGGATCGGCTGATTGCCATCTGCACCATGCCAGCGGCCATCGGCGCAAGAATGATGGCGGCGAGCGTGCCGAACACGCCAAGGCCGCCGCGATCACCACCACGGCCGCCGCCGAACAACATGCCGAACTGCATCCATTGAGCGAGCATCGAAACCGCGCCGCCGATGGTCGCGGCGACGGCCATCGTCAACGTGTCCCGGTTCTTGATGTGCGCCAGCTCGTGTGCAAGCACGCCGGCGATCTCGTCGCGGTCGAGCGCTTCGAGAAGGCCGGTCGATGCACAGACGGCGGCGTGCGATGGGCTGCGGCCAGTCGCGAAGGCGTTGGGCTGCGGATTGTTCATGATGTAGACGCGCGGCATCGGAAGGTCTGCATTGCGAGCCAGATCGCGGACGATGCGATAGAGCTCAGGCGCCGTCGCTTCGCTGACCTCCTGGGCGTTGAACATGCGCAGGACAATCGAATCCGATTTCCATAGACTGACGACGTTCATCACCAGCGCGATAAAGAACGCGATGACGAGACCCGCCTGGCCGCCGATGGCTGCGCCCAATGCGACAAAGATCGCCGTCAGTGCCGCCAGAAGCAGTGCGGTCTTGGCATAGTTCATAGGCATTTGAGCATACTCGCGACACGTGGTCCCTAAGCTAGTCTACAACCTTACAGCCGCGTATATATGGTGCCGGACGAAATCCATAAAGGCGACGCGCCGAAAAAGGCTGCGAAACCGATTAAAAGGACGTTTGCTCTAAATGACAGCCGAAGATCGGACAGGCGATGATAGGGCCGGCGGCGATCGGCCGGACGAGGCGCAATCGGCTTCGCCCGATACGCGCGTGCTGACGCCCGAGGCTCGCCGCGCGCTCGCGGAGGCCGAAGAGCGGCGTCAAAAACTGACTGGCGAAGCCAAGGCGCCGCGTGAAATCGGTGGCAGAGACGGGCCCGATCCCACGCGTTTCGGCGACTGGGAGAAGGGCGGCATCACATCTGACTTTTGATGCCGCCGCCGGTAGCGTGGATGCTAGATGACGCGCCGGTTCTGACGATTTGTAATCAGATCATCGACGACCGTCGGATCGGACAGCGTCGAGGTATCGCCCAAGCTGCCGAAATCATCCTCCGCGATCTTTCGCAAGATGCGGCGCATAATCTTGCCGGATCGCGTCTTCGGCAGACCCGGCGAGAACTGGATGAGATCCGGAGAGGCGATCGGGCCGATCTCTTTACGGACATGGGCGACGAGATCGCGCTTCAGCGCATCATCGCCGCTCTCGCCGATGTTGAGCGTCACGTAGCAATAGATGCCCTGGCCCTTGAGATCGTGCGGATAGCCGACGACGGCGGCTTCGGCGACCTTCGGATGGGAGACGAGCGCGCTTTCGACTTCGGCCGTACCCATGCGGGGGCCGGAGACGTTGATCACGTCGTCGACACGCCCGGTGATCCAATAGTAGCCATCGGCATCGCGCCGGCAGCCGTCGCCCGAGAAGTACATTCCCGGATAGGCGGAGAAGTACGTTTGCACGAACCGGTCATGGTCGCCGTAGATCGTGCGCGACTGTCCCGGCCAGCTGTCGAGTATGACGAGATTGCCTTGCGCTGCGCCGCCGAGGAATTGGCCTTTTTCGTCAACGAGGGCTGGACGAATGCCGAAGAAGGGCTTCGTTGCCGAACCTGGCTTCAAATCCGTTGCGCCGGGGAGTGGCGTAATGAGGATGCCGCCCGTTTCGGTTTGCCACCACGTATCGACGATTGGGCATCTGCCGTCGCCGACGACATTATGATACCACTCCCAGGCTTCGGGATTGATGGGCTCGCCGACCGAGCCGAGAAGGCGCAACGAGGAGCGGTCCGTGGCTTTGACGAGCGCATCGCCCGCGCCCATCAGCGAGCGAATGGCTGTCGGCGCGGTATAGAAGATCGTGACTTTCCACTTATCGACGACGTTCCAGAACCGCGATGACGTCGGATAGGTCGGCACGCCTTCGAACATCAGCGTCGTCGCGCCGTTCGCAAGCGGTCCGTAAACGATGTAGCTATGCCCGGTGACCCAGCCGACGTCCGCCGTGCACCAGTAGATATCGTCTTCGTGGTAGTCGAAAACGTATTGGTGGGTCATCGACGCGTAGACGAGATATCCGCCCGTCGTGTGGACGACGCCCTTCGGCTTTCCGGTCGAACCCGACGTGTAGAGAATGAACAGCGGGTCTTCGGCACGCATCTCCACCGGGCTGCATTCGGCGGGAACGGTCGCAAGCTCTTCGTGCAGCCAGAAATCGCGGCCGTCCGTCCAGGGAACGGGGTTGCCGGTGCGGCGAACGACGAGCACCTTTTCGTCGCCCTTGCATTTTGCGAGCGCCGCGTCGGCGTTTTTCTTCAGGGGCACACTTTTGCCGGCGCGAAGGGCTTCGTCCGCCGTGATGATGAGCTTTGAATCCGCGTCTTCGATGCGGTTCTGAAGGCTGTCCGGTGAAAATCCGCCGAAGACAATCGAATGAACAGCACCTATCCGCGTACAGGCGAGCATCGCGTAGGCTGCTTCCGGAATCATGGGCAGATAGATCGTAACGCGGTCGCCTCTCTTGACGCCGTGCTTCATCAGCACGTTGGCGAAGCGCTGCACGCGGTCGTGGAGCTGGCGATAGGTGATCTGTTCGCTTTCGTTCGGATTGTCGCCTTCCCAGATGATCGCAACTTTATCACCGCGCTTCTCGAGGTGGCGATCGATGCAGTTTGCTGAGACGTTGAGCGTCCCGTCTTCGTACCAGCGGATGTCGACGTTGCCGGGCGCGAAGCTCGTATTTTTCGCGCGCGTATAGGGTTTGATCCAATCGATGCGTTTACCGGCGCTCGCCCAGAATTTCTCAGGGTCGGCAACGGACTGCTCATACATCGTGTTATAAGAATCAGCGTTAACATAAGCCCGCTCCGCCCATTGAGAGGGCACGGCGTAAACTTTGTCCGACATGAGAAGCGCTCCTCCGATTGGCCGTCTGAGACGCGGCCATTTTCCCCTATTATGCTGTGGCGAGCGCCGGTTCACAACATGATCGATGGTCGACCTGTTGCTGTCCGGGCTAAAATGTTTGCAGTTCAATATCGCACTGCCGCAACGCCCGCTACCCGCCCCAGACGGTCGTCCGCTTGATGT
>JAEWCT010000027.1 GCA_023390485.1 Pseudomonadota bacterium | reverse complement strand
CCGGTATTGCGGCGTTCGCGGTTATTTGCCTGGGCGCCCTTGGCGCCACTGCCGCGGAGACGCCGAAGCTTACGGAGATCCTTTTCGATCGTCCGCATATTGCCGCGATCGCCCCGGGCACCGACCTCGTCTACAAATTTGAGCGCAAGCCTTCCAATCCGAAGGCGCTCGGCGAGGGCTTTACCGACAATATCATCGTGAAGATCGAAAGCGACGGCGCGCCCGGCAAGAAGAACGTGCTGATCCAGATGTATTCGGGGGAAAGGGCCCGCGATCCGCAGCGGATCACCGACATGGACGGCAACCCGATGCTCATCGTGTTCCTGGATAATGCGGTTGCGCATTTCCGCATGCTGGCCGGTGGCGACAGCGCCTATCTCAAGGGGACCTTTAGCAAGTATCTCGGCGACGGCGCGACGATGGCTCCGGCAACGATCGTCTACAAAGGTCAGCCGGTCGAGGGCTACAAGGTGACCGCGACGCCCTACGTCAACGATCCGTCAAAAGGAAAGATGAACGGTTTCGAAGGCGCGACGTTTACAATAGCGTTGTCGGATAAAATTCCGGGGTACTTCGCGAAGATGACTTCGGAGTACACAAATACGGACAAGAACTCGCCGACGCTTGAAGAGACGACGACACTCGATGGTGTAGGAGACGTGAAATGACAAAGCGCTTCGCGGCCCGCGTTTGCAGCGGACTTTTTGCAGCGGCGGCAGTTCTGATCTCTGCCTCCGCCGGACGGGTCGCGGCGCAGGAGCTGCCGCCGAACGACTACCCGACGACAGCGCGCGCCGATTATGTTTATGCGTGCATGGCCGTGAATGGCCAAAATCGCGAAGTTCTCGAGAAGTGCTCGTGCTCGATCGACGAGATCGCGAACATTTTGCCGTATAGCCAATATGAAGAAGCTGAGACGCTCATGTCCGTCGGTCTGCGCGGCGGCGAGAACGTCGCCTGGACCAAAGCGCCGGAGTTTCAGGAGAAGGTGAAAAACCTGAAACGCGCGCAAGTCGAGGGCGAGCTTCGCTGCTTTTAATGTTCAGCGTCTAACATTCAGCGCCTGGCGCGGCCCTTCAGGGATCTGTCGCCGGGCGCAATTTTTTTGCGGCCCGATAGACGTCATTCCCATTCCAGCTCGGTGAAGGCTGCCGTGACGTTGCGCGGGTGATGCTCGTCGAACAGAGCCCACTTGCCGCGCTCCGATTGTCCGGCGGTAGCGACGGCTTCCTCGATCGTCTTGCCGTCTTTGATCATCCTGCGAACGTCGCTGGCTAGAACATTCAGATAGCGCTCCACGGGCGCGATCGCATCGGGCCAAGGCATCGTCTTCGGTCCGTGCCCGGGCACGGCGCGATCGGCTTTTTCCCGCTTCAGAACCGGAATGAGATTGAGCCAGCCGACGATCGACCCGTCGAGCGTTGGAATGTGATTTGAGAAGAGAAGGTCGCCGAGGAAAAACGTGCCCGTCGCGGAATCGAAAATCGTCAGGTCGTTGTCGGTGTGCGCCGTCGGGCGTGCCTTGAGAGTCAACGTCCGGCCGCCGAGATCGAGGTCGAGCGGGTCATTGACGAGCACCGCCGGTGGAATGATTTCAGTGCCCGCGAAGGCAGCGTCGCCGACGCGCAGACGCGCGTTCGCCAGATAGCTGTCCTTGCGCGCGTACAGCGCCGCAGGGAGCTTGTGATGGCCGACGAACTCGACGCCCCCTGATTTGAATGCGGCGTTCCCCAGCACATGGTCGGGATGCATGTGCGTGTTGATCACGTAGCGAATGGGTTTGTCGGTAATCTTGGAGATAGTCTCATGAAGATCCTTACCGGCCGCATAGGAGCCGCTCGTGTCGATGACGGCGACAGCCGAGGCGCCGATAACGCAGATTGCGTTAGAGATATCTCCGCGATTTTCACTATTAACCAATTCGTACTTACCGACGTGGACGAAAATTCCGGGTGCGATCTCGATCACGCCAATTTTTTCCGCCTCGGCGTGGGAAAGCCGAGGCAAAAGCGGCAGAAGCGCTGCAAACGTTGCGCTGCGAAGGAAGTCCTTACGGGAAGGTTTTGCTTCGAAAGGAGGAATTTGCGGCATACAGGCTCTAGTCACGAAAATCACGAAAGATGAACGAGCCGAAATAGCACTTTCGCTGTCAACTTTTCACGAGCGCACGAGAAATGCTCGCCGCAAAGGCTAATTTTTAACATCCGGAAACAATTAGACGTGCGCCGCAGCATTTTTGGTGCACCGCAAATACCCCCGGAAAATACAGGGATATTTTGGGTCAGTCGTATTGTCCTAATTTGCCGCAGGCGAATGAGTGTCGCACTTCGTATTGCGGGCTTAAAAAAAAAGTGTCTACATGCCCCCCGTTCACGAGGGCTACCGGTTTCTACACGGTTTCGTGAAGAGCTTCTCCTCCGATGGGGCAAAGACGGGAAAAAATCCCGCAATTCCCAAGATCGGAGAAGGAGATATCGGGAGTTCTCGGGTTCGACTTGCAAGCGTGGCAAGACTTTTCTCAAAATGGAGGAAGCGCGATGCGCAAAAGTGCATTCGCCTACGGTTTGCTCGCAACAGCCGCGTTCTCGGCGCCCGTTTGGGCGAACGACGACGTTGCCAAGTTGTCGAGCGATCCGAATAACTGGGCCATCCAGTCCGGCGATTATGCCGGTACGCGGTATTCGACCCTGGATCAGATCAACACCGAAAACGTTGGTCAGCTGAAAGTGGCATGGACGTTCTCGACGGGTGTTCTTCGTGGTCACGAAGGCGGCCCGCTCGTTGTTGGCGACGTGATGTATCTTCACTCGGCGTTCCCGAACATTGTGTTCGCTCTGAACCTCGCCGACGAACAGAAGATCATCTGGAAATATACCCCGAAGCAGGACCCCTCGGTCATCCCCGTGATGTGCTGCGACACGGTTAACCGTGGCGTGCAGTACGCCGAAGGCAAGATCTTCCTCCACCAGGCCGACACGTCGCTCGTCGCTCTCGACGCGAAGACGGGTAAGGAACTGTGGAAGGTCGTCGACGGCGATCCGAAGAAGGGCGAGACGGGCACGGGTGCTCCGCTTGTCACGAAGGACAAGGTGATCATCGGTATCTCGGGCGCTGAATTCGGCGTTCGTTGCCACGTCACCGCCTACGACATCAACAGCGGTAAGAAGGTCTGGCGCGCCTACTCGATGGGCCCGGATTCTGACATCCTGGTCGATCCTGAGAAGACCACGTCGCTCGGCAAGCCGGTCGGCAAGGACTCCTCGCTCAAGACCTGGAACGGCGATCAGTGGAAGATCGGTGGCGGTTCGACCTGGGGCTACATGGCCTTCGATCCGGAACTCAACCTGATCTACTACGGGACCGGCAACCCCTCGACCTGGAACCCTGCACAGCGTGCGGGACCGGATGGCAAGCCGATCGACCAGAAGTGGTCGATGACCATGTTCGCTCGTGACGTCGACACCGGTGTTGCCAAGTGGGCATACCAGATGACGCCGTTCGACGAGTGGGACTATGACGGCATCAACGAGCCGATCCTCGCTGAGCTCGATTTCGATGGCGCGAAGCGTAAAACGGCAACTCACTTTGACCGTAACGGCTTCGGCTACACCTGGGATCGCGCAACGGGCGAGCTTCTCGTCGCTGAGAAGTATGATCCGGTCGTGAACTGGGCAACCGGCATCGACATGGACAAGTCCTCTAAGGACTATGGCCGTCCGATCCGCGTTGCGAAGATGTCGACGTTCAAGAACGGCGCAGACGTCAACACGAAGGGCGTTTGCCCTGCGGCTCTCGGTTCTAAGGACCAGCAGCCGGCTTCGTACTCGAAGCTGACCGGCTTGTTCTATGTTCCGACGAACCACGTTTGCATGGACTACGAACCCTTCAAGGTTTCGTACACGGCTGGTCAGCCCTACGTCGGCGCCACGCTGTCCATGTTCCCGGGTCCGGATGAACCGAAGCGTATGGGTAACTTCATCGCTTGGGACGGTGCAAAGGGCAAGATCGTCTGGTCGAAGCCTGAGCAGTTCTCGGTATGGTCGGGCGCTCTGACCACCGCTGGCGGCGTTGCCTTCTACGGCACGCTCGAAGGCTACTTCAAAGCCGTCGACCAGAAGGATGGCAAGGAGCTCTTCAAGTTCAAGACGCCGTCGGGCATCATCGGCAACGCTATGACTTACAGCCACGGCGGTAAGCAGTACGTTGGCATCTTCTCGGGCGTTGGTGGTTGGGCCGGTATCGGTCTTGCTGCTGGCTTGACGAACCCGACCGATGGTCTCGGTGCTGTCGGTGGCTACGCCGGTCTTTCGGAGTACACGAACCTCGGTGGCTCGCTCACCGTGTTCGCTCTCCCATAAGGCACGAGCCTAGAAATTGGGGAGCCGGTGCGGGGAAACCTGCGCCGGCTCTTTGCCGTTCGTAATCAGTCCTTGTCCTAAGTAACCAAGAGCCGCATTCAAACGACGGCGCGACAAGTGGCGATCTTCTTTCACTCATAAATGCAGCGTTACAAGCGCATGCTCGGCGAACGGCGGCTTACCAACCACGATCCACGATAAAAAGAAAAAGGATCGGGAAATGGTCAGTGCAGAGCGCACTCGTGGAATTCAACTGACAGGATGAAGAGGAACCTCGTGAACAAGTTTAGTAAGAGAATGGCCGTCGCGCTGATGGCCTGTGCCGCGGCGGGCGCTGCCGCTTGCCAAGAACAGAAGAAGCCGGAAGAGAAGCCCGCAGCCTCGACATCTGCTCCCGCTCCGGAAGCTAAGACTGAGGCCGTCGCGACCCCGGCTCCGGCCGCCGAGCCTGCGAAGCCGGCAGAGGCTGCAGCATCCGCTTCGGCTCCCGCTGCCGAGCCTGAGAAGAAGGCTGAAGCGGCTCCGGCGCCAGCGCCTGCAGCCGAAGCGCCGAAGCAGGTCGCAGAAGCTGCGTCGCCCGCAGCACCTGCAGCTCCCGCCGCCACACCGGCTGTTCCCAATCCTGATGATCCGAACGCGCCGCCGCCGGGATCGCGCAACCCTGATGGCACTGCCGTCTATCCGAACCCGGTCAGCGATCTCGCCAAGAGCCTGGGCATCAAGTTTGAAGATGGCCGTTATCGCAACAAGGACGGCGACCCCGTGCCCGTCGTCACGAAGGACTTCATGGTTGACTGGGGTACGTGGAACGGCTTCCGCCGCTATCACGACGCTTGCCACGTCTGCCACGGTCCGAACGCTCTCGGCAGCACTTTCGCTCCGGCGCTGGCGGAAAGCTTGAAGACCATGGATTACAATACGTTCATCGCGACGGTTTCGAGTGGCCGCGTCGTGAACCGCGCCGGAACGGAGTACGTCATGCCGGCGTTCGGCGAAGACAAGAACATCATGTGCTACATTGATGATATCTATACGTACATTAAGGCACGTTCCCACAACGCGACGGACCCCAAGACAGGTATGCCTGCCGGCCGTCCGAATGGCCGCGAAGATATCTCGCCGGAAGCCAAAAAGGCTGCCGATGAGTGCACGGGCTGAGGGTCTGGAACTTTATCCAGTTCTCATCATATGATTGGCAGACTTGATTGATGGTCTGGCGCGTCGGTGTCGCGCTAGACCGCCAAGATATCGCTAGCAATGGCTTAGAGGGGGGCGGGTCGCATTTGCGACGTGCCCCCACTCCATATCAGGAGCCGCGACGTTCACGCCGCCATAACAAAAAGGTTACCAACGTGAGGAAACAAGCGTTCAAGATTTCATCCATTCCGGTGCCTGCATTGGCGCTGGGATTTTGCGCAGCCGTTTCGATATTTGCTTTCGCTTTTTCTTCCAGCGCAGCCGATGCGCCCAAGGCGGATCTCGTCAATCGGCAGCAGCTGCGCGTTTGCGCAGATCCCGCAGATCTACCGTTTTCAGATCAAAAGGAAGAAGGTTTCGAAAACAAGATCGCCAACATCATCGGCGATGAGCTGAAGCTGCCGGTCGTCTATACGTGGTTTCCGAAGGCAACGGGTTTCGTGCGGATGACGCTCGGCGCCAAGCGCTGCGATCTCGTCATTGGCTGGGGCCAGGGTGACGACCTCGTGCTCAATACCAACGCGATTTATCGTTCGACATCGGCGCTCATTTACAAAAAGGGCACTGGCCTCGACGGTGTGGACACGCTCGCCGATCCTCGCCTTCAGGGGAAGAAGATCGGAGTCCAGCAGGGTTCGGCAGGCGGTACGCTTGCCGCGCGTTATGGCCTGATGAGCAACGTGCACGGCTATCCGATGATGGTCGACCGCCGGTATGCAAATCCTGCCGAAGATATGATGAACGATATCCGCAAGGGTGATGTCGACGCGGGCATTCTGTGGGGCCCGATCGCTGCCTATTGGGCCGCGCGGGACGGTGAGCCGCTCGTCGTTGTTCCTCTCGTCAAAGAATCCGGCGCGACGAAGATCGCATTCCGCATCACGATGGGTGTGCGCAACGGCGACGATGCTTGGAAGCGTCAGCTCAACGACGTCATTCGCAAACGGCAGGGCGATATCGACAAGGTGCTGCTCGATTACGGCGTGCCGCTGCTCGTCGATGACGATACGTCGACGGAGATGATCACGAAGCCGCGTACGTCCGCCTCGGCGGAGCCTGCACCGGCTGCGGCGGCGGCGCCATCACAGGCTCCCGCTTCGGCAACGCGGTAAGATGCGCGACGTCATTTTAGAAGCGGCGGACTTCGTTCGCCGCTTTTCACTCCTTCAATTTCCACGCGGTGCAATCGGCAAGAGACGTGTCTGAGATGGTCCTACCGCGTCTTTTCATGCTCGTTGCGCTGAGTTGTGGCGTCGCGCTTTGGATGCCAATAGCGGTCGCCCTCGATGGCCATGTCGAGGAGGATGTTTCGGGCCCCGCACCTACCGGGGAGCCGCCTACCGAACCGCACTCATACCGCACGGACAATTATCGAAAGCCTGTCCCGCTGACGCTTGATGGCGCGACAGTTCTATCGAACGCGACGGCGATGAAGCTATGGTCCGAGAAGACTGCGATCTTCATCGACGTTTATCCGCATCCGCCAAAACCCGAAGGCCTGCCGCCCGACACGATCTGGCGCGATCCCTCGCACATGACGATCGAAGACGCGGTGTGGCTAGCGAATGTCGGTTATGGCGTGTTGTCGGCTGACGCCTCAAATTATTTTCAGCGCAACCTCGACATGCTGACCAAGGGCGACAAGTCGAAGACGCTCGTCTTTTTCTGTCTCAGGAATTGCTGGATGAGCTGGAACGCTGCGAAGCGCGCCTTGAGTTACGGCTACAAGAATGTCGCCTGGTATCGCGACGGCAGCGACGGCTGGCAGGAGGTCGGCGGTCTGGTCGTCGAGGCACATCCGCTGCCTTGAATTTCAGACGCCGGGTTCAGACGCCCTAAGCTTAAATTTAAATGCAATGTGTCGCACGCGCGTGCCACGGTTTTCGCGCAGGCGGGATGTTACCCCCTTTTCCTACGGTCCGGATTCGGGTTGTCATACAACATGGTTGGCTGGCGTATTGCAGGCCGGGGTGTAACCTCGCGGCAGCCGCCGCACATCTAGAACAGCGGGGATAGACAGAGTGACACTCCACGAACTTGCCATCCTCCTCGCGGCTTTGGCGCTTGCAGCGCCGCTTGCCCGCTGGCTCGGCATCGCGGCTGTTCTTGGCTACCTCATTGCCGGCGTTGTGCTCGGACCCTACGGCGTCGGTCGGCTATTTACGGAGCACGATGCGAAGCAAGTTCTGGACTTCGCGGAATTCGGCGTCGTTCTGCTGTTGTTTTTGATCGGATTGGAGCTGCGCCCCAAGCGGCTTTGGGCCATGCGGCAGGCCATTTTCGGCATCGGTACATTGCAGGTGGCGATTACCTCGCTTGCGCTCGCGTTCGTTGGCATTCTGTTTTTCGGCACGCAGTGGCAGCCGTCGCTCTTCGCTGGCGCGGCTTTGGCACTCTCTTCGACAGCCTTTGCTTTACAGGTTCTTGAAGAGAACAAGGAACTTTCAAGCCGGCACGGCAGACTAGCGTTCTCGGTGCTGTTGTTCCAGGACCTCGCCGCCATTCCGCTCATTGCGCTCGCGCCCTATTTCGCGGTGACGGCTGCCAAGTCCGGCCCGGTGATCGACTATTTTGCGTTTGCCAAGGGGCTCGGGACGATCGTTCTCGTCGTTGTCGTCGGGCGCTACGTGCTCGATGCGTTTCTGCGTCTCGTGGCCTTGTCGCGCGTGAAGGAAGCGATGACGGCAGCCGGGCTTTTGACGGTCGTCGGCATCACGCTGATCATGGAAGCCGTTGGGTTGTCGGCATCGCTTGGAGCCTTCATCGCGGGTGCTCTTCTTGCCGAAAGCAGCTACCGCCACGAGCTCGAGGCGGACATCGCGCCTTTCGAGGGCCTGCTGCTCGGAATCTTCTTCACGGCCATCGGTATGTCGCTGAACCTCGGACTTCTGATTGCCGAGCCGGTGCTGATCATATCGCTGACGCTGTCGCTGATCGTCGTGAAGTCGATCATTCTGTTTCTGTTGGGGCGCTGGCAGGGGCTCGAGGCGGGACCGTCGCGCCGGTTGGCTTTTGCTCTGTCGCAAGGCGGCGAATTCGCTTTCGTGCTGCTGTCGGTTGGTGAGGCCGCGGGCGTCTTCGGCAGTCACCCGTCACAGATTCTCGCGGTGGTGATCACGCTGTCGATGGCGATGACGCCAGTGCTCCTGGTGCTCGATCGCGTGCTTTCGAAGAAAGCGAAGGCGCCGACGCGCCCGTTCGATACGCTGCCGGATAACGACGGGCACGTGGTGATCGCAGGGTTCGGTCGCTTCGGGCAGATCGTGGCGCGTATCTTGCGTGCGAAAGGCATTCCGTTCACGGCGCTCGACATCAGCGTGGAGCAGGTTGATTTCGTCAAACGCTTCGGCAACAAGGCCTTCTTCGGCGATGCCAGCCGGCCTGAGGTGCTCGAGGCTGCGCAGACGGACAAGGCGCGTGCGTTCGTGCTGGCGATCGATGACGTCGAAGCGTCCATGCGCGCGGCTGAATATGTCAAGAAACACTATCCGCACGTTCCGATCTACGCGCGAGCGCGCGACCGCACGCACGCATATCGGCTGCTCGATCTCGGTGTTGCAGCGATCCGGCGCGAGACCTTTCTGGCGTCTCTTGATCTGACGCGATCGCTGATGCTTGGTCTCGGGTATTCTGAACGGGTCGCGAGCCGGATCGTCCAGACCTTCAGGGATCACGATGAGCGCCGTCTGAACGAGGACTACAAGCTGTCGTCGGACGTTGAAAAGCTCCTGGAACGGGCGCGAACGTCGCAGGCCATGCTCGAGAAGCTGTTCCAGGAGGATGAGGTGGAGGAGGCGAAGCTCGCCCAGAGCGAGAAGAGCCAGCGTGAGGCAAAGGCCAAGGCCAAGGCGGGCAGCGTTCCTTCCTGAGCGTAATGGGTTGCCTCCCGAGCGTGACACTTGGTCCCCGCCGCGAAAGGGTTCGGAGGGGGCCTTTTTGCCGTGCACCATGGGTGTTACCGCGGTAGACGACGCTGCAACTCCCCGGTAAATGTCCCTCGACCTTACGGCGGCGCCCGCGGCGCCTATGAAAACGGACCCACGAACAGAATGAGTAAAGTCCAGACCAAGGCCGACACGTCGCAGGCAGCAAGCCTCGGCGAAATGGCCAATGCCATCCGCGCGTTAGCGATGGATGCCGTCCAGGCCGCCAATTCCGGCCATCCTGGAATGCCCATGGGCATGGCCGACGCCGCCACTGTGCTCTTTACTGAAGCTCTGAAGTTCGATGCGAGCGCGCCCGACTGGGCAAACCGCGACCGCTTCGTGCTCTCGGCCGGTCACGGGTCGATGCTGCTGTATTCGCTCCTTTATCTCACCGGCTATCCCGGAATGACGATCGAGGAGATCAAGAACTTCCGTCAATTCGGATCGAAGACCGCCGGGCACCCGGAATACGGCCACGCACCAGGCATCGAGACGACGACAGGTCCGCTGGGGCAGGGCCTCGCCAATGCCGTCGGCATGGCGATCTCGGAACGCTTGCTCGCGGCGCGCGTCGGCTCGGACCTCATCGATTATCATACCTACGTCATCGCCGGTGACGGATGTCTGATGGAGGGCATCAGCCAAGAAGCCATTTCGCTTGCGGGACACTTGAAGCTCGGCAAGCTGATCGTCCTCTGGGACGACAACTCGATCACCATCGACGGCGCGACCAGTCTTTCGGTGTCAGACAGCGAAGTAAAGCGCTTCGAAGCGTCGGGCTGGAACACGGTGCGCGTCGACGGCCATGATACTGCGGCCGTCTCAGCGGCGATCAAAGCTGCCAAGGGCGATCCATCGAAACCGTGGCTCATCGCCTGCAAGACGCAGATCGGATACGGCTCGCCCAACAAGGCCGGCAAATCGTCGGCGCACGGCGAACCGCTCGGTGCGGAAGAGATCAAGAATACGCGCGAGAAACTTGGTTGGCCTTATG
>JAEWCT010000017.1 GCA_023390485.1 Pseudomonadota bacterium | reverse complement strand
TGCGGCTCGGCACGATCTTGCCGCGCTCGGAGATGTAACGGCCGAGCGTGCGGACATCCTTGTAATCGATCTTCGGTGCGCCGGCGCCCGAGAACGGGCAGGTCTTGCGGCGACGCTGGAACGGACGGCGGGCTGCGCCGCCTGACGAGGCGATTTCAGCCATTGGTTAGCCCTCCGATTCAGATGTGGAATCACGACGCGGTGCGCGGGGCGCTTCGCCGTCACGGGGCGGACGCGGACCGCGGTCGCCATCACGCGGGGGGCCGCCACCTTCACGGGGCGGGCGCGAACGGAACGTGGAGCCGCCTTCGCGACCACCACCACCGAACCCACGATCACCGCGCGGGGGGCCACCACGGCCGCCGCCGGGGCCGCCGAAACCGCGGTCGCCACGATCACCGCGCTCGTCGCGATCCTGCTTGCGCATCTGAACGCTCGGCTCGGTCTCGAGTTCTTCAACGCGGACGGTCATGAAGCGGATGACGTCGGAGTTGATGCCCATGCGCCGTTCCATTTCGGTCACGGCGGCAGGGGGAGCATCGACGTTGAAGAACGCGTAGTGCGCCTTGCGGTTCTTCTTGATCTTGAAGGCGAGGTTCTTCAGACCCCAGTATTCTTGCTTGGTGATTTTGCCCTGGCCTTCTTCGATGACGCCCTGAAATTCCTTCATGAGCGCTTCGACTTGGGCCTGGGTAACGTCCTGGCGTGCCAGGAAGGTATGCTCGTAGAGCGGCATACGTTGGCCTTTCGGTTCGAGTTCAACGTCTTGCGACGTCCTGTCTTCCCGCCGGCGCAAAGCCCCAAAAGGCCGAGAAAGGCCAATCTGGTACCAAATAGGAGAAGACACTGGGGGACGGCGCGCGAAGCGCCCCTTGGGCTCAAACGGCCGTTCAGCCGGTACAACCTAAGCCCCCGTTCAGCCTCCTGCCGACACGGGAAAGCGGGCTTATACAGGAATTTTGGTAGAGGGCAAGCGGGGCCGGCTGCCGGTCACATCGTCAATTTCTGCTCAATAGCCGCGTAAGTGCCACCCGTCCATCACGGGAATCATGGCCTAGATGCGGTGCCGGGGGACCGTCCCGGCGCGTGAAGGGAGACGAGAAGACCATGAAGTTTGCAGCCTATACGGAAGAAACGATCTGGGCGGTCGAGGATGACGAAGCGACCGCCAGAAGCGAAGGCGAGGCGACAATGCAGGAGAACGGCGTCTCGGATGTCGCAGCTCTCAAGGTGGCGCCAATCGATGACGACCTTGTGGAAGCCCTCGCCAAGGCCGAGGCCTCTGGCGGCGACGTGCTTTTCGACCTGATCGACGGAGAGCTATGCGAGGTTGAAACCGTCGACGGCTGATCGAGACGGACTTCGCAATTCGCCTTCACATGGGGCGCCGCGTTCTCGCGGCGCTTTTTTTGTGCGCTTACGGGACTTCTTGCCTCGCAGCCGGCACCTGCCCATCTTCTCAGCCAAGGACAACTCAGGAGTTTCATCCGTGACGGACGAACCTCATTCGGCGGCGCCCCAGCCTTCACCCATCGACGGCGGGGTCAGAATTGGCCACGTTCATCTCAAGGTCGCAGATCTTCAGCGCGCGCTCGATTTCTATACTGGCGTGCTCGGTTTCCAGCTCATGCAGCGTTACGGAACCCAAGCGGCCTTTATTTCAGCCGGCGGATATCATCATCACATCGGCCTCAATACGTGGGAGAGCAAAGGGGGATCGCCGCCGCCTCCGGGCACGACCGGGCTTTATCACGTCGCCATCCTCTATCCGACGAGAGCGGCGCTGGCGGATGCTTTGCGGCGACTGATCGCGGCGGGCGTACGGCTGACGGGTGCCAGCGATCACGGTGTCAGCCAGGCGCTTTACCTCGACGATCCGGACGGAAATGGGGTGGAGCTTTATTGGGACCGTCCCGAAGCCGAGTGGCCGCGCGACACCGCCGGGAATATCGCGATGTTCACTCGAGCCCTGGACCTGGACGATCTCCTGCGCGAAGCCGCCCCGGCGGCATAGAGCCAAGGGCCAACAGGAAATGCGATCGCGTGCGCCGCGCCCCCCTGAAAGCATTGGAGGCGTCGCGGTTTCCAGTGGCTGCTCCCCGGGGAGGGGCAGCTTCTGGCCAGTTCCGCGCGTCTCTTGACACCGGCAGGGCAGGGGTGGACTAAGGCCGCCAAATCTCGCCGCGGGGGGAGGCTTCCCGGCATTCCAGCACAAGGTATTTCTCACAACGATGGCACGCGCATTCGTTTTTCCGGGTCAGGGCAGCCAGGACGTGGGGATGGGCAAAGCGCTTGCCGACGCGTTTCCGTCCGCGCGAGCCGTTTTCGACGAAGTCGATGAGGCGCTGGGCGAAAAGCTTTCGGCGCTTATCTGGGAGGGTCCCAAAGAGACCCTTACGCTGACCGAAAACGCGCAGCCCGCGCTCATGGCCGTGTCCGTGGCCGTCATGCGAGTGCTCGAAAAGGAAAAGGGCTTTTCCCTCGCCAGCAATGTGAATTTTGTCGCCGGTCATTCGCTCGGCGAATGGTCGGCACTGACCGCGGCTGGCGCGTTATCGGTCGCCGATGCCGCGCGGCTTCTCAGGCTTCGCGGCCAGGCGATGCAGAAAGCCGTGCCGGTGGGCGTCGGCGCCATGGCGGCGCTTCTCGGCGTTGGGGTCGATGTTGCCGAAAAGGTTGCCGCTGAGGCGGCGCAGGGCGATGTCTGCCAGATCGCGAACGACAACGAGCCGACCCAGGTCGTGCTCTCCGGGCACAAGACGGCGATCGACCGGGTGGGGGAAATCGGCAAGGCGTTCGGCGTCCGCCGCGCGGTGCCGCTGCCTGTCTCGGCGCCGTTCCATTGCAAGCTGATGCAACCCGCGGCCGATGCGATGGCCGAAGCGCTGGCTACAGTCACGGTTCGTGCGCCGGTGGTGCCGGTGGTTGCGAACGTACTGGCGCAGCCTATTTCCGATCCGGATGAGATCAAAAAGCGTCTCGTCGAGCAGGTTACAGGTACGGTCCGCTGGCGCGAATGCGTCTCGACGATGGCGGCGTCCGGCGTCACGGATTTTTACGAAATCGGCGCGGGCAAGGTCCTTGCCGGGCTCGTCAAACGCACAGCGTCAACTGCCAACGCGACGAGCGTCGGCACGCCCGCAGACATCGATGCGGCGATGGCCGCACTCACCAAGTAAGGAGATTTTGAATGTTCGATTTGACCGGCAAGACTGCGCTCGTGACGGGCGCCACCGGCGGGCTTGGCGCGGAGATCGCGCGGACGCTGCACAAAGCTGGCGCTTCGGTTGCCATCTCGGGGCGCAAGGTCGAAGCGCTCGAGGCTTTGGCCAAGGAACTCGGCGAGCGGGTTCATGTCGTTCCGTGCGACCTCGCCGATCGCGCAAGCGTCGCGAAACTGGTCGATGAAGCGGTCAAGGCGCTGGGCGGACGGCTGGATATCCTCGTCAACAACGCCGGTCTCACCAAGGACAATCTCTTCATGGTGATGAAGGATGACCAGTGGGACGATGTCATCGCCGTCAATCTGACCTCGACGTTCATGCTTTGCCGTGCAGCTTCGCGCCACATGATGCGCTCGAAGACGGGCTATGGCCGTATCATCAATATCGCCTCCGTTTCGGGCGTATTCGGCAATCCGGGCCAGGGCAATTATGCAGCTTCCAAGGCCGGTATGATCGGCATGACCAAATCGCTCGCGCGCGAAGTTGCGTCCCGCGGAATTACCGCCAACTGCATCGCGCCCGGCTTTATCAAAACAGCGATGACGGATGTTCTGACTGAAAAGCAGAAAGGCGAAATCGCTCAAATCATTCCTGCCCAGCGGTTTGGCGAGCCCTTGGATGTGGCGGCGGGCTGCCTCTATCTCGCCTCGAATGAAGGCGGGTACATCACCGGGCAAACGCTGCATATCAATGGCGGCATGGCGATGGTTTGAGACCGTCCTGCGAGTTGGTAAACGTCCAGAATGCCTGATTTATTGGCCGCTCGGGCATCTGGATTTCAGAGGCTGAACGGTGCGTCACCGCGTGCTTTGCATTGCTCCTGAAGTGTGTTAACGACACCACGGTTTTGAGGCGTCAAAATCACGTCATCGGGACGGTGCGTAGCTGGGGACAACTCGGCGCCGTGCAAGTTGGGGACGGTGCCTAGCGACGAGACTCGCGCTACGGCGACTAAGGAAAAAAGACTTCTGAACGGGGCGAACCCCTATCCGAACAGGCTAGACTTCTCGTAAGTTGAATTCCTGTCATGCGGCTTTTAGCGGGTTCTGCAGGGCGAATGGGCGAGCAATAAAGGGCCGCCAAAAATTAGAAAGACACGAGGATTGACGATGAGCGATGTCGCAGAGCGCGTGAAGAAAATTGTCGTAGAGCATCTTGGGGTCGAGGCCGACAAGGTCACCGACAATGCAAGCTTCATCGACGACCTGGGTGCAGACAGCTTGGATACTGTTGAGCTCGTGATGGCATTCGAAGAGGAATTCGGCTGCGAAATTCCGGACGATGCCGCTGAGCACATCCTGACCGTCGGCGATGCCGTCAAATTCCTCGAGAAGAACGCGAGCGCGGCTTAAGAGTCCGCCCTTCCGTTTCGTCCGGAGCGCAATTGCGCCTTAAGGACAGGCTTTATAGGGGGCTGGGCAACCGGCCCCCTTCACGTGCCCAACGTGGATCGCAATCACAGCAACGGTAAACAAGACAAAATCGATGCGCCGTGTCGTCATTACAGGAATGGGTCTCGTCACTCCCGTCGGATGCGGTGTCGAGGCTGCGTGGTCCAACCTTCTGTCTGGCCAGAGCGGTGCGCGGCGTATCGAGGAATTCGAAGTTTCTGACATTACGTGTCAGATTGCGAACTTCATTCCGCGCGGGCCGACCTCCGAGGGCAAATTCAATCCTGACGATTGGATGGAGCCAAAAGAGCAGCGCAAGGTCGATGATTTCATCATCTATGCCGTTGCTGCTGCCGATCAGGCGATCGCGGATTCCGGCTTGAAATTTGACACCTCCGACGCGCAGGAGCGCGCTGGGGTTCTCATCGGCTCGGGCATCGGCGGGCTCTCGGGAATTGCGGATACGTCGATCCTTCTGAAGGAGAAGGGACCGCGCCGCGTCTCGCCGTTCTTCATTCCTGGCCGGCTCATCAATCTGGCGGGCGGCTACGTTTCCATCAAGCATCATTTGCGCGGGCCCAACAACGCGGTCGTGACCGCGTGCGCGACCGGTACGCATGCGATCGGTGACGCGGCGCGGATCATCGCGCTCGATGATGCCGACGTGATGGTGGCGGGCAGAACGGAAAGCCCGATCTGCCGGATCTCGATGGCGGGCTTCGCCGCTTGCCGTGCGCTCTCGACGGACTTTAACGACGCCCCGACGCGGGCGTCGCGTCCTTACGACAAGGACCGCGACGGTTTCGTCATGGGCGAGGGCGCCGGCGTCGTCATTCTCGAAAGCTACGAGCACGCCAAGGCGCGCGGCGCGAAAATCTATGCCGAGGTCATCGGTTACGGCATGTCGGCCGACGCCTATCACATCACGGCGCCTGCCGAGGACGGCGATGGCGGTTATCGATGCATGAAGGCCGCTCTTGCACGCGCAGGCATTGGCCCGAGCGAGATCGACTACGTCAATGCTCACGGCACCTCGACGCCGATGGGCGACGAAATCGAACTCAAGGCTGTTGAACGCCTGTTCGGAAACAGCGCCGGGAAGCTTGCAATGTCGTCGACGAAATCGGCTATCGGGCACCTGCTCGGCGCCGCCGGGGCCGTCGAAGCGATCTTCTCCGCTCTCGCCATTCGCGACAACGTTGCCCCGCCAACGCTCAACCTCGACAATCCGT
>JAEWCT010000002.1 GCA_023390485.1 Pseudomonadota bacterium | reverse complement strand
CCAAAACTCGCACCGGTCGAAAGAGCGACGACCACGCCGCTATATGAAAACGCAACGACGTCCGCTTTGCCGTCGCCGTTCACATCGGCGAGGATGCGCGGATTCCTGGTTTCGTCGTGATAACCCTCGCTCGTCCTGCCGAATGAGGTCGTCCACCCGGTTATGGGGCCGAAGCTCGAGCCGGTATTCAGGGCGACGCTCGTGCCGTTCTCGCCGAAACCGACGATGTCTGCGAGCCCATCGCCATTGACGTCCACCAAGTAGCGCGGGTAGGAGGTCTGATTGTTCCAGCCGGTATTCAGGGCGAAGGCTCCGCTCCAGACTTCGCTCGGAAGGAAGGTGCCGTTGCCGGACCCTCTCGCGACGCTGACCCCGCTCGCGCTGAAGCCGACGATGTCCGCGAGCCCGTCGCCATTCACGTCGATGAGCAAGCGAGGGTGCACGTCGGTGTTGGTCCAGCCCGTATTCCACCCAAATTCGGATGTCCATTGCTCCTGCCCTGGGAAGGCCGTCGTGCCATTCGATTTGGAGATGAACGCGCCCTTATCGAAGGCAACAACATCCGGCATACCGTCGCCATTAACGTCTGCCAGCATTCTCGGGTACTGGTAGTCATTCCACCCGGCACCGGCGCCATACAGGGTCGACCAGAATGTTCCGGGCAGATACGAAATCGTCGTATCCGACCACGCGAAGGTCGTCTCGATCTGGCAAACGGGTGTAGTGGCGCCGTCGCAGAGCTTGATGCCGAGAAGGCGCGACCGGTTGGTCGAGGCGTTCTGCCCATAGCGCAGGCGATAATCGTGGATGAGGTCCGTGACGACCTGGCTCGTCCCCTTGTAGGTCTTGATGTTGGTGAGTCGCCGCGTCGTCTTGATCAGCGAGCCGGCGTGATAGAGTGTCGGGACATCGGTCCTCAACGTGTCGTACTCGAAGAACACTGAGGCGTATGGAGCGGCTGACGTAACGCTGTTGCCCGTATATTCGATCTTCGAGGGCCGATAGTCGCCGTTCGGCAGGTCGCGGTCGTAGGTGAACTTGATGTAGTTCCCCTTGGTGTCGGAGATCATCCGCACGGCCCAGACCCTGATCGTCGTCTTGCCCTGCGCCTCGATGCCCGCGTTTCCGTCGGCGCCCACATAGCCGAAATCCATGATCTGGCCGGACTTGGTCCAGACCTGGAAACCCTTCGGCCCGCTGCCGCCGGACACTTGGCCGATCGCCTTGATGCGACTGAAACTTTCGCGCTCCGTACGATACTCGCTTTGATCGGCACCGTACGTGCCGCCGTTGATAACGATCAGCCGCTGGTCCTCGAGGCAAAAGCGGTCATTGTTATCGTAGTTGATACCGCCGGGAGTGCCGTCGATCGCCTTGGTCTGCGCGCAACGGGTGATTGCAGGGATCCCGGACAGCGTCCAGCCCATGCCGATCAAGCCGTTGCCCCCGCGGCTGTTGTAAGTGAGCGAGAGCGTCGGCGTCATGCCGGCGGTGCCCGGCGGAACAGCGATCGGCACTGAATATGATGCCGCGCCGGTTTCACCAACCTGGAACGATCCCGGAAGCACCATCGTCGCGAAGGCCGGGCGCATTGCGGTGACAACAAAAAGCAAAACCGCCAAGCCCAGCGGGCCCGCGGTTTTCCTCGCGCGCGCGATCCCGCGCTTCACTTGTGCTAACGGTCGCAGTTCACCCGTGCGCGCCTGGTGGCACGCGTTCCGTCCCGTGCGTTGCATCTGTCCCCCGCTCGACGCTCGAACTTTTCCCGCTGCCGATTCGTCGCGAGCGGTATGATTAACAAGCTTGGCGGCTAATGCAACTAGGAAGTGAGCACGCTAGGGTTACATTTGCTGCCGGAGCTTATGCATCGGTCGGATGGGATGCGATGGGCACGTTCCGTGTCCTTTAAATCGCCGGCCATTCGCGTAGCGGCTCGCTCGGACAACTGAGTCACGGGCGCGAGCGCAATGGGGTTTCGGCCACAGCAGCTCCATCACTCGACACGGACTCAGAAACGTAGGCACTTTCGAAGATCCGAACAGCGGTCCTACCAGCCGAAGAAGCGCCGCACTTGCTACAATCCGATAGGGTTCACGAGAGGATAACAAGGCTCTCTCAAAATGCAGGTTATCTGTTCAAATTCACGACTGGCGTGCCAGTCGCGCCGGACAATTTGCCGTTCGGACCGCTGCGAGCGGAAGCTACGGAGAAAAGCGGGGGAGCGCGCGTTAATTCACTGGCCCAGCACGCGGCGCAACGCGCCTCGTTCCGCTGGCATTTGACGATGCAAGATCTCGCAAGCGAATAACGATCAAGTCAGCCGCCGCGGCGCCTCTCTCGAGCGGCGCTGGCCGGATCGAAACTTGATCAGCGCACGTTTGGATTGGTCATGCTGAACACGCCCGCCGGGCTATCTTTCCAAATCCAGGCATGGAGCATCCAAGGCGATTCGGCGATGAACCGCCCGCCCTGCCGTTGACAATCCGCCGCGTCGCTGGACGTCTCCACGGGCTGGTCGGCGATGAGGCAGATGTCATAATGCTTGTGCCACGCCGCGAGTGCGCGCGGGAACGGTGCGCCGATCGGCTGGCCGTCAGGCCCGACCGGACCGGAAAAT
>JAEWCT010000422.1 GCA_023390485.1 Pseudomonadota bacterium | reverse complement strand
GCCCAACAGTCACGACGTCTGTCCGGTTCCATGGCGAGAGCTTCGCGCGCGAAGTCGTCATTGGCGTGGCAAACAAATGGCAAAGGATGCGGCCTGCAATTCAAATCGCATTACGAACTTTGCGTACTAGCAAAGGTTTGGATGACTGAGTGCGCACGCAATCGCGCATTTCAGGGCGGGTTCATCTCTGCCTTATTTGGCGTCGCGATTAGCGGCTCAACGGGAGGTTCGAGCGAGCACGTCCATCAGCTCGGCCACCTTGCGGCGCTGATCGGCCGCATCGCCGCTCGCGATCGCGTGCTCGACACAATGGGCGACGTGATCACGCAGCACTTCTTCCTCGACGCGCCGAAGCGCTGCCCGAACGGCCGAAATCTGCGTCACGACGTCGATGCAGTACCGCCCCTCCTCCACCATCTTCGCGAGGCCGCGAACCTGGCCCTCGATGCGGTTGAGGCGTTTGAGACAGGCGGCTTTCGATTGTTTCTCCATACCTTGACGTATACCCTATGGGGGTATATGTGTCAACCACGACGATGGCCTCGGATGATGACCGGGGTTCAGCAAGGAATTGCGCCATGACCGCCGATACGCCGAAAACCGGGCCCGAACCAAGCAGTTCCTCGAAGAGCTGCTGCTCGCACAACCACGCTGCACACGGACATACCGCTCACGAGCATGCGGGCGACACTTCTGCCAAGGCGAAAGACCCGGTTTGCGGGATGACCGTCGATCCGCACACGGCGAAGCATCGTGCCGAGCACGGCGGAAAGACCTATTACTTCTGTGCCGCCGGATGCCGGACGAAGTTCGTCGCCGATCCCGCGCGATATCTGGAGCCGGAAGCCGCAAAGGCGGAGCCGGTTCCCCCGGGCACCATCTACACATGCCCGATGCATCCCCAGATCCGGCAAGTTGGCCCGGGCTCCTGCCCGATCTGCGGCATGGCGCTCGAGCCGGAGCTTGTCACCGCTGAAGCCGAACCCAATGCCGAGCTTCAGGACATGATGCGGCGGCTGTGGATTGGCGCGGCGCTTACCCTTCCCGTTTTCGTTCTCGAGATGGGCAGCCATCTTTTCAACTTGCATCACATCATCAGTCCGACTGCTTCGAACTGGGTGCAGTTCGCGCTAGCGACGCCTGTCGTGCTCTGGGCGGGATGGCCGTTTTTCGAGCGCGGCTGGAAATCGCTTGAAACACGCAATCTCAACATGTTCACGCTGATTGCGCTCGGGACGGGTGTCGCGTGGATCTACAGTGTTGTCACGACTCTGTTTCCTGAAATTTTTCCAGCATCACTTCGCGGAATGGGCGGCGCCGTTCCGGTCTACTTCGAAGCTGCGGCCGTCATCACGGTGCTGGTGCTCGTTGGGCAGGTCTTGGAACTCAGGGCACGCGAGCAAACGAGCGGCGCCATTCGCGCGCTTCTCAATCTCGCTCCGAAAACGGCGCGGCGCCTCAAGCCCGATGGTTCGGACGAAGAGGTGCAGATCGATGCGATCACGGTCGGTGAACTCCTGCGCGTTAGACCCGGCGAGCGCATCGCCGTCGACGGCATCGTCACCGACGGCAAAAGCAACGTCGATGAATCGATGGTGACCGGCGAGCCGCTTGCTGTTTCGAAAAGTGCCGGGGCGAAAGTCATCGGCGGGACGATCAACGGATCGGGCGCGCTCATCGTTCGAGCCGAGAAGGTCGGCCGCGATACGATGCTCGCGCGCATCGTGCAGATGGTCGCTGAAGCCCAGCGCAGCCGCGCACCCATTCAGCGCCTCGCCGATCAGGTCGCCGGATGGTTTGTGCCCCTCGTCATCGGAGTTGCGATCCTTGCCTTCGCCGCGTGGATGGCGGTCGGCCCCGAGCCGCGCTTCTCGTATGCGCTCGTTGCCGCCGTTTCGGTTCTGATCATTGCCTGCCCATGCGCCCTCGGTCTCGCGACGCCGATGTCCATCATGGTGGGCGTCGGCCGCGGTGCGCAGTCCGGCGTACTGATCAAGAATGCCGAGGCGCTCGAACATATGGAGAAAATCGATACGCTCGTCGTCGATAAGACCGGTACGCTCACCGAAGGCAAGCCGACGGTGACCGCGGTTCGCACTCTACCGCCGATCAGCGACGCCGAGCTTCTCAGGCTCGCGGCCAGTCTCGAGCAGGCGAGCGAGCATCCGCTCGGGGCGGCGATCGTTGCGGCCGCTCGGGAGCGCAATATCGCGCTGTCGGAGGTTCGCGATTTCGCTTCGCCGTCGGGCAAGGGCGTGTCGGGCGTCATCGACAATCGCAACGTCGTCATCGGCAATCGAACGATCTTCGACGAGGCGGGCATCGATACGTCCGCTCTTGCCGCCGATGCCGAAAAGCTTCGTGGCGACGGCGCGACGGCCGTCTACGTTGCCATTGACGGCAAAGCCGCCGGCATCATCGCTGTCGCCGATCCGATCAAGGCGACGACGCCGTCAGCTGTTCGTAAGCTCAAGGAAAGCGGCGTGCACGTCGTCATGCTTACGGGCGACAACGCGACCACAGCGAAGGCCGTCGCCGCCAAGCTCGGCATCGACGACGTTAAGGCCGACGTTCTGCCTGAGGATAAGGCCAAGTTCGTTTCCGAACTCCGGAGACAAGGTCACGCGGTGGCGATGGCCGGCGACGGCGTCAACGATGCGCCGGCGCTCGCGGCAGCCGATGTCGGTATTGCAATGGGAACGGGCACCGATGTTGCCATCGAAAGTGCCGGCATTACCCTTGTCAAAGGCGACCTCGAAGGGATCGCACGGGCGCGGCAGCTCTCGCAGGCGACGATGTCGAACATCCGACAAAACCTCTTCTTCGCGTTCATCTATAACGCCGGCGGTGTGCCGATTGCGGCGGGCATTCTCTACCCCGTCTTCGGATTGCTTCTCTCTCCGATCATCGCGGCGGCGGCGATGGCCTTATCGTCCGTCAGTGTGATCGGGAACGCGCTTCGACTTCGAAACGTGGATATCAGCTAACCGGGACTTGGGGGCGGAACGGAACTTCAATGTTCCGACTCCTTGAACACCTCGAAGCTTCGCACTTCATAGTCCGGCCGGATACTTTTCAGGATGTCGAGGGGCGGCTCGGCGATTTCACTTTGCGTCCAGCGCAACTCGAACCGGAGTAGTGTCTCTCCGGAATCCGTGCTGCGACTCAAGCCCTGCAATTGGGCGTAGTAGCCCGAGCCGCGCAGAAGCTCTCCCAAATCCGGAAAGGGCGGTTGGTCCAAACTGGAGGCGACGATAAGCTCCCCACGATGGTCGCGCGGGATGCGGATATCGATCCAGCGGAGGATCAACAGCGTCAGGATGATCAACGCGGCGCCCGCACTGCCGAGCAGAAGCTGACCGCCTCCGAAGCAGATGCCAATGACAGTGACCGCCCAAATCGTTGCTGCGGTCGTTACCCCCGACACATTCCTACCGTGTTTCAGAATGACGCCGCCCCCGATGAAGCCGATGCCGGTGAGAATGCCGAGCGGCAGTCGCATCACATCAAAGGTCGCGAACAGGTCGGGGGTTTTGCCGGTGACGCCAAGCAGGATGTTGGCCTGGCTCGTGGCGATGCAGGCCGAAAGGCCGACCAGGACAACGGTGCGCAGTCCCGCTCCGTGGCCGGCACTTTCCCTGTTCAGGCCGATGAGGAGGGTCGCTATCAGCGTCAGGCCAAGACGCGCCGTTATATCGAGCACGCTTGGGTGTAACTGCATTTCCATTGCGGACATTCTCCATTCTTAAACGGTCGAGCGCATAAAAATGATCTCATGCGGCTGTAGGCTGAACATTTCATCCGCCTCGGCGACGGGAAACTGTTAACTCCGCCACGAAGGGATGTTCCGCGTTGCCTTGCCGCCGGTCCCGGCTGCATCTTACCATGCCGCGACGAGCGGAAAGGTTTGGTACGCCCCATGCAACAACAGACCTATTGTCTGAGCTAATGCAATGACACGTCACCGCCTCATCTTTTTCGCACTGCTCATCTGGGCGCTCGCTATGATCGTGCCCGATTTCGTGCGCGCGGTCCGGACGCTCGGCTCGTTCGGCTTTTACGCCGACAGCAACGGCTTGATCTATGACGTCGCGGGACCGTTCGAGAACGAGACCCAATCACCCGCCTGGAAGGCCGGCGTCCGCGCTGGCGACCATCTCGACTTCACGCGCATGCGCTGCATTCCCTATGACGCGTATGTTTGCGCGAGCACGATAGCGGCGGTCGGCGGCAACGAATATGTGCTGCCTGGACGGCAGACGACCATCGATCTCCTGCCGACGGCCACGGAAGGTGCGCGGGACGTGACGCTGATCGCCGAGCCGCGGCCGACGAACTGGTTCGCCCGTCTGGTTCTGGTCCTCGATCAGATCGCGGGCATTGCCGTCATACTCGCCGCCGGCTGGCTGGTCTGGACGCGACCGAGCCGTATGACCTGGGGCTTTTTCCTCTACGTGATCTGGTACAATCCCGGGCAGGCCTACGAGTTTTATGCGCAATTGCAGCGTTGGCCCTTGTTGCTTCTGGCGCAAAACGTGCTTGGCAGCATTTCGCAAGCCGCGGGCTACGCGGGCCTGCTCGTGTTCGTGATGCGGGCGCCGACCGGAGCGATTCAGCCGCCGTGGGAACGTTTCGAACGGGCGTTGCCTGCGCTCGCCGCCGTCGTTGCCGTCGTTCTGATGGCCGCCTACGGCAACGCATTCGGTTTTCATACCGAACTCTTGATGCGGGCAACGATCCTGTTTGGAATCATCGTGAGCATCGCCGCCGTCGCGATCCTGCTCAAGAGACGCAGTTCCCTCTCGCCCAAGGACAATCAGCGCCTCAGATGGGTGATGTGGGGATGCCTGATCGGTTTGCCCGCGTTCGTCATCGCCGACCTCAACGAATACACGACGCTTTTTGCGAATTGGGACGGGTTCGTGCTGCCGGAGGATGTCGTCGGGCTTCTCTATCTCGTGAACGGGATCTTGTGCCTTTTCGTCGTCGAAGCCATACGCCGCCAGCGCGTCGTCAACGTCGCGATACCGCTGAGGCGCGTTACCATTCTGGCACTGATGACGAGCTTGCCTGCGCTGCTGCTTCATCAGCAAGCGGAACATATGCACGAGTTCGTTGATCTCCCCAGCTGGTCGTGGCTCGTCATCGGCGCCCTCGTTCTCTTCGTCATAAGCAGGCTGCATGAATGGTCGGTCGAGCTTGCGGACCGTTTTTTCAATCGCGCGCTCGACAAGACGGAAAAGGAAATCACCGGCGCCATATTCCGGGCGAAGACGGCGGAAGAGATCGACCAGCTTCTGTCGGATAACGTCGGCAGAGCCCTGAAG
>JAEWCT010000315.1 GCA_023390485.1 Pseudomonadota bacterium | reverse complement strand
GTCTTGATCGGCGTGCGGCCGCCGACGGTCGTGTATTCGCCTTGCTGCAGAACGCGCAACAGCCGCGTCTGCGCTTCCAGCGGCATGTCGCCAATCTCATCGAGGAACAGCGTACCACCCTCGGCCTGCTCGAAGCGGCCGGGCGTGCGGGTCTGAGCACCGGTGAAGGCGCCCTTCTCGTGGCCGAAGAGTTCGCTCTCAATCAGCTCGCGCGGAATCGCCGCCATGTTGATGGCGACGAACGGGCCGTGACGGCGCTTGCCATAGTCGTGCAGCACACGCGCGACGAGTTCCTTGCCCGTGCCGCTCTCGCCGTTGATCATGACGGTCAGATCGCTCTGCGTCAGCCGGGCAAGGACGCGATAAATGTCCTGCATGGGCAGCGAGCGGCCGATGAGCGGCAATTCATCCGTTTCACGCTCCGTCGTCACCGTCTGGCGTTTGCGGCCGGGCTCCGACAGCGCGCGCGAAACGACAGCCACGACTTCGTTGAGATCGAACGGCTTCGGAAGATATTCGAACGCGCCCTTCTCCGCTGCCGTCAGCGCCGTCATCAGTGTATTCTGCGCGCTCATGACGATGATCGGCAGATCCGGACGCAGCTTTTTCATGCGCGGAATGAGATCGAAGGCGTTTTCATCCGGCATGACGACATCGGTGATGACGACGTCGCCCTCGCCCTGGCTCACCCAGCGCCAAAGCGTTGCCGCATTGCCCGTTGCCCGGGGCGCGAAACCGGCCCGCGCCAATGCCTGGTTCAAGACTGTACGAATAGCCGTATCGTCGTCGGCGATAAGGATCGTGCCTCTGGCCATCACGTCTCTCTCGTGGTCGGCACCGGAGCTGGCCGCGTGCGTTGCATGGGAAGCAGCACGCGGAAGATCGTGCGCTTGGGCTCACTTTCACATTCGATGATGCCGCCATGATCGGCGATGATCTTGGCGACGAGGGCAAGGCCGAGGCCGCTGCCGGACGCTTTTGTGGTGACGAACGGGTCGAACAGGTGCGGCTTCAGATGCTCGGGAATGCCACAGCCGTTGTCCTCGATCTGGATCATCAGAGGGAGGCTGACGCGCATATCTGTGCCGGGCAGCGACAGGCGGACGCCGGGCCGGAACGCCGTCTGCATGATGATGCGGCCGGAGTCGGTCTTGTCGCCGATCGCTTCCGCAGCGTTCTTCAGGAGATTGAGGAAGACCTGGACGAGCTTGTCGCGATTGCCGAGCACGCTCGGCAATGAGGGATCGTAATCTTCGACGTAACGGACGTTGCGACCGAACCCGTGCTCCGCGATGCGTTGCACGTGATTGAGAACGTCATGGATGTTGACCGCATCTTTCGTGATCGGACGTTCGTCGCCGAACACCTCCATACGATCGACGAGATTACGGATGCGATCGGTTTCCGAACAGATGAGCTGGGTCAGCGCGCGATCTTCGTCCGAAAGAGCGGGCTCCAGCAACTGCGCGGCGCCGCGAATGCCGGACAACGGATTTTTGATCTCATGGGCCAAAACTCCGGCCATACCCGAGACGGAGCGTGCGGCCGCGCGGTGCGTCAACTGCCGCTCGATCATCTGGGCCATCGAGCGCTGCTGCAGCATGACGAACATGTTGCGCGGCTCTTCCGGCAATGGGCCACCGTAGACATCGACGAGCTTTGCGCCCGAGAACCGCGGCGTCGCGACCTCGATCCCGTATTCATTGACGGTCGAGCTCGTGGCTTGAACCTGCTCGATCAATCCGAGCAACGGGCAACCGAACGCAACGATGTCGGAAATCCGGCTTCGCGTCAGCGCGGAAGCGCTCATCGAGAAAAATGCCTCGGCGGCGGCGTTGGCAAAAACAATGGATTGATCGCTGGCGATGACCAGTATCGGGTGCGGCAGCGCACTCAATAAATCCTCGCAATCGACGATCCTCGCTGGCGGCGGTGCCGAGTGACGATCAGATTTGCGTACCGATGCCGACTTGCTGCTCATGCCGCGCGTGACTCCGTACAAGAATAAAACGCCTTGAGACCAGCGAGCACGCGCCCGGGATCGAGCATCGTGCAGAGCTTGGCTCGCCAGGACTTGACGACCGCTTCGCTCACGCCGCTTGACGCCAAATACCAACCGATGTGTTTGCGTGCGTTGCGCACGCCGAGTTCGTTGCCGTAGTGAGCGAACATCGCTTCGACGTGCTCGAGGGCGATATCGCGCTGCGCGTCGAGCGCCGGGTCGCCGCCGTCGCGGCCTGAGGATAAGAAGCTCGCTATCCGCCCAGGCATCCAAGGTGCCCCGTAGGCGCCGCGCCCGACCATGACGCCTCTGGCACCCGATGCGCCGAGGGCCTGCTTCGCATGTTCTGGGTTCAGAATGTCGCCATTGACCAGGACGGGGAGCGACGTTGCTTCGACCACGGAGCGCACTGCGGACCAATCAGCCGTGCCGGTGAAGAACTGGCATCTCGTGCGGCCGTGCACGGTGATCAGCTTGACGCCTTCCGCCTCCGCGCGCTTCGCCAGCTCCGGAGCATTGCGGGTACCGTGGTCCCAGCCAAGCCGCATCTTCAGCGTTACCGGCACCTTGACGGCGCCGATGAC
>JAEWCT010000408.1 GCA_023390485.1 Pseudomonadota bacterium | reverse complement strand
GACTGGAGCGGCGCGACGTCGATATTTCTCTGGAAGACAACATGCTCACGATCCGTGGCGAGAAGAGAGTCGAGTCCAATCGGGAGAACAAGAACGTCTTCATCAGCGAACGCGCCTATGGGAATTTCCTCCGAACAATCGAGTTACCGCCGGGCGTGGATACATCGAAGATCAATGCAATGATGTCGGAAGGCGTGTTGAGGATTACGATCCCCAAGCCCGCTCATGCCGAGGCTAAGAAAATCGAAGTGAAAGACGCCAAGGGCGGCAGGGAAAGTAAGTCGTCCGAGTCCTCACAAACTCATTAGGCCACGGCGAGAGAACAGGAGCCTCGTTTGTTCAGGCGGGGCTCCCGCTCGTTGTCCAGGGCGGCGGCGCGCATTATTGGCTTACTGAGGCGTGGCCAACAGCGTGCCGATATCGAGCTTTTTGCTCCCATGCGGGGGCGAAAATTGGAATGTCGCCGAATCGATGCTCGGGGCCTTTTTCCAGGTAAATTCGTTGACCTGCACCATGGCGGATGGGTCATCCACGTCGCTGCTTGCGAGCTTGCACGGCAGATGGGGCGACGCCTTTTCCACCCAGGACTCCCATTTTTCGGTCATCGTAACGACCTCGAAGCGATCGCATTCGCGGCCGCCGACGGATTCCGCGCCTTTCGCCGTGATTTTTACTCCTCCTCCGGCAGCTGCCTGATCGAGCGCTGCAAAGAAATCGAAGACGCGTGCCTGATACGCCATTAGCCCGGCGATCAAGGTCATGTTTGCGGGCACCGATGGGCGAGCAGCCGTTTGCGCATATGCGTTGGTGTGGACGTTATAAATCGTCAGCACGGTTCCATCCGAAATATATTCGTAGGCGTTGGCACCAATGCTCACTTTGACTCGAAACAGATTGGGTCGCCGTGTCACAAACTGCGCCGACCCTTGCGTTGTTGTATCCAGTACATTGCTCGACCCGTGGGACGTCGTTTGAAAATCCATATCCTGCTGGGCAGCGATAAATTCTCGAAGCTCCTTCAGTACGGGCGGCAATGCCGAGGCGGCTTCCGTTTTCGCCGGACTTTCAGCTAATTCCTGGCCGCTGGCCGGGACCGCAATCAAACAAAACAAGATATAAAATAGTGCGCGAAAAGACATGAAACTGCACCCGCTTCTTCCATCGGGCGCCAAAACTCCGCCCGATGATCTTCTGGCTTATTCGGATTCCTGCGATGCGCGACAACATCGCTTAGCTTTTGATTTTTTTAGCGCCACTTCTGCGCTTGTCGTCAACGCGGCGTAAAAATTTCAGATCAACACAGAGGAATCTGAGGACGAGCCGAAGCGGTGCCGCACCGCCGAAATTGGGTTGACGGGCACTTAGTTGGGCAGTCCAGGATTTGTTCGGGTGGCCTGATTATTTTGCGTCGACTGTGCGGTTTGCGCCTCTCGACCGTGTGCAGAGATTCTTCGCAATTGCGTTGAGTTGATTTACGGTTAGTGTGCGCTGCCACGTCACTGGAATGCCATGCCAACCAATCTCAGCATCAATTCTCGACGCCTCTGGGACAGCTTGATGGATACCGCTAAATTCGGCGGTACCGAAAAGGGCGGTATTCGCCGGCTCGCTCTCTCCGACGAAGACCGGCAAGTTCGCGACTGGTTCAAGGCGCAATGCGAGGCGCTCGGCTGCACCGTGCGCGTCGACGGTGCCGGCAACATGTTCGCGGTCAGGCCCGGGCGCCACAATGAGCTCGCCCCAATCGCCATGGGATCACATCTCGACACGCAGCCGACGGGCGGCAAGTTCGACGGCGTACTCGGCGTTCTCGGCGCCCTCGAGGTTCTGCGGACGCTGCATGAGCAGGATTATCAGACGAACGCGCCGATCGAGGTCGTCAATTGGACGAACGAGGAAGGTTCGCGATTTCCGCCGGCCATGATGGCGTCCGGCGTTTTCGCAGGCGCGTTAACTGCGGAATACATCTACCAGCAGACGGACCGGGACGGCGTTACGTTTCTCGAAGCGCTCGAGCGCATCGGGTATCGTGGCCCAATGAAAGCCGGAGATCACAAGTTCTCGGCCATGTTCGAGCTTCATATCGAGCAGGGTCCGATCCTGGAAAGCGAGAAGAAGGTCATCGGCGTCGTGACGGGCGTTCAGGGCATGCGGTGGTACGAAGTTACGGTGAAAGGCGAGGACGCCCATACCGGCGCCACGCCGATGTGGCTGCGAAAGAACGCGCTCGTCGGCGCCGCACGGATGATCGAGGCGGTGGACGCGATCGGTCAGAAGCATCAGCCGGGCGTCGCAACGGTGGGCCTCATCGAAAACAAGCCGAACAGCCGCAACGTCGTGCCGGGCGAAGTCTTTTTCACCGTCGACCTGCGCCATCCCGACGAGGACGCGCTCGATGTCATGGAAGCGGAGTTGCGCGCGGCTCTCGCTACGAGCCTCGCTCCCCTTCGATTGAGCTACGAAGAAAAGCGCATCTGGTCGTCTTGTGCGGTGAAATTCGCGCCGGAGCTGATCGATTGCGTTCGCCGCGCGGCTGCGAAATCGGATTTCGGGATGCGCGACATGGTTTCGGGCGCAGGCCACGACGCAGCTTATATAGCGCACGTCGCGCCGACGACGATGATCTTCGTGCCGTGCGAAGGCGGCCTCAGCCATAACGAGGCGGAATCAACGAGCTACGATGAATGCGCCGCGGGCGCACAGGTGCTTCTCGACGCAGTCCTCGCCTACGATGAGATGTTGGCGAGCGGAACGAGGAAATGATCGAGCATCCGGTGCCTTGTGGAGACCGGGATTTCGTTACACGCACTTGTCACAGATTTAAGATAAGCGGAACCCATCTGATCACTTAGGATCGGTTTTGGGGGACTTCACCTATGAAACTTATGACAGTGCTCGCTCTAGCGATCTTCAGCCTGGGCGGAATGGGTTCGGCGCAGGACGCTTTCGCAAAGTCGAAGTCGCACAAGGCGCACCACGGCAAGCATCACGTCAAGCACAAAGATTGCAAAGGCACCTTCAAGTATTGGAAGGGCGGCAAGTGCGAAGATTCTCGTAAAAAGAAGTAATTACTTCATCGGCCCCGGAGCCACTCCGGGGTCGATTCTTGATCCCACATAGATGGGGCGCACCTTCCGCGCGCAAATCTCGCGGTTGTTCATGCCCGCCACAGGGCGCCCAGAATGAAGCCGGCTGCCGCCGCCATTGCAAGCGTCGTATAGGGCTCCTTCTTCAACGACTTGTTCACTGCACGTTTGAACTCGCTGCCGATGCTTTGAACGTCATCCATGACTGAGACGGCGTAGTCGGCGGTTTGATCGATATTTCGCTTGGCGGCGCTCGTTGCGTCGCGCACGGTCGATGATACGTCTTGTTGAGCAGCCATAAAGTCTCTCCATGGCAATGATGCCAGGGAAATCACCGATCATGGCCATTGGTTCCCATCTGACAACGCCGGGGCGTCGTAGCAATGAAAAGCGCGGGCCTTTCGACCCGCGCTTGCAAGCGTTCGGCTCGTGTCCCCACTCCCCCGCGCTTCTCCCCAAGGATGCGAGAGGGTCGCCGGAGCGCTGATGCTAGCGAATGAACTGGTTGACGAAATCGGCGCCGAGACCGACCTCTTCGTAGTGTTTGCGGCAGGCCTCGATGAGCTGGAAGTTGTCCTCGACGAGCGTGACTTTATCCTGCTCGTCGATGTACAGCGTCGCACCCTGAATGAAGAACACAGTCTGCATTTCGTCGCCGCTGTCGCATGTCAGCGTGTGCGTTTCTCCGGGCGGCTCCATCACGTATGACCCTTCCGTCGCGCGCCATGTATGCTCAAGGTATCTCCAACTGCCCTTGAGGACGAATCCGTGCACTGGCGACGGGTGGCGATGGCGCGATAGAACTCCGCCTTTTTTGACTTTCAGAACTTCTCCGTGTGCGCCGGAATTCATGTCGAAAAACAGCGGACGAAACCAGACGTTCGGCTCGAGCAGGACCCAAATGCGCTCGTCCTTCACCGGGCCCACGACCAGCTCAGGAATCATTCCAAGGTGAGCGAGCTGGGGCGGATCAAACGTGACGTGGTCCGATTTGACCGGAGCGATAAGTGTCATCAGAAAAGCCTCTTAGGATACGCCTTGGGCATCGGCAACGATCGGATGGAACTCGCCACGAAAATAGACGAGCGGGTTGCCCTTCGGGGCACGCCGCATTTTCACAACTTTGCCGACGACGATCTCGTGATCGCCTCCGTCGTAGGTGGCCCACAGGCTGCACTCGAAAGCGGCGATGGCGTCCGGCAGTACGGGGCAACCCAATGATCCCTGAACCCATTCGAGACCTTCGAAGCGGTCCGCGATCGGAGCCGCGAAACGCTTAGCGAGTTCGACATGCTCATGACGGAGCACGTTCACGCAGAATGATCCGCTGCCTTTCACGAGATCGACGCTGGCCGCGCCTTTGCGGACGCTATAAAGCACCAGCGGCGGTGTCAGGCTGACGGGCTGAAAGGACGACGCGGTCAAGCCGAACCGCATTCCTTCCCCCGTCGTTCCCGTGATGATCGTAATGCCCGTCGCAAAGCAGCTGAGCGCATTGCGCAGGTTCGACGGATCGTCGGGCGTTATCCAATCGTCGGCAACAGTCATTCCGCGGCGGCCTTCTTGGTCTGAATTTCTACGGTCAGCTTTTGGACGATGCGCCGCTTTCCAGCGTCATCCAGCTTCTCGAGCTCGTTCATCAGAACGGGCTCATCGACCTTTTGATTCCACCAGTCGACGGCTTCCGCACCGAGCAAGCCCCACTTGCCAATGAGCTGCGCGGTAACTTCGTTCGAGGGTGCCATGATCCAGCCGGCCTTCGAGTCACGAACGAGGCGCTCCAGCTCGAGGTCGCGCATGTAGCCGCGGCCGCCGCACGCTTGCAGCATCTTGTCGGAAACTTCGAAACAGAATCGCGTCGAGATGAACTTCGCCTTGAAGCACCATAACGCATATTCGGCGCGCGGCATCGCCTTCGGGTCTTCGTAGTAAATGTCCCAGCGTCCGCCGTCCGTCGCATCGTCCAGAGCCTTGGCGACCGAGTAGGCATAGAGGCGCGAGGCCTGGCCGTCCATGATCGCACGGCCGAACGTATCCTGGATCGTCGGGTAATCGGCAACGCGGCGGCCATACTGCACGTGGGCCTTGCGGGTTACATGGCGTTTCGCAACATCGATACACGCAAGTCCGAGGCCGTTATACGAACCCGCGTACATGAGCATAGCAAGCGGATCAATGGCTTCGTCGTTCGACATGGCGCCGTCACCCGGCCATCCGACGATACGGTTCAGTGGAACGACGGTATCGATTTCGACGGGCCCGGATTGGTTTCCGTGCATGCCCATCGCGTCCCACTTGCCCGCGGAGCCTCGCACTTCATTCTTGTAGAACAGGAAGACGGAGAGGTTGCCGTAGTTTCCGTCGAAATCGGGACTCGTCGTTTGCGAGATGTACCAATCGGCGTAGCCCGACGATGTCGTCCATGCTGCTTTCTTGTGGACGTGCCAGCCATCTTCGACGCGTTTCGCGCCGGACATCTTCGGGTACCAGAAATGGCCGCCGGTTTCGGGGTCGGTGTAGGATGCCGTGCCGACCAGACATTCACTATCGATGCGCGACAGCAGGCTCTCGATCTCGCTGTTGCCTTTGGCGCGGTAGACGAGCCCGGCGACCGCCACCATGTGCATCATGTAGATCAGCGCGGTGGACGGACAGCCGTAGCGCGCAATCGTCTCAGCAATCATCGTGATGCCGACGTGATTTTCGCCTCTGCCGCCGAATTCCTTGGGGACGATCGCCGCCAGGAGGCGCAGTTTGGCGAGCGCTTCGACGTTCGCGCGCGGATAGGCGTTGGTCTTATCGCACTCGATCGCGTTTGGCCTGAGGACCCGGTGGCAAACCTCGATCAGCTCGCGGCGCAGCTCTTTTTGTTCGCGCGTCAGGAACCAGTCCGGATCGAATTCCGCGTCAAGTCCGTAATAGGCGCTATCGCCCCACATAGTCGTCATTATCATCT
>JAEWCT010000219.1 GCA_023390485.1 Pseudomonadota bacterium | reverse complement strand
GAACGACACTAATCGAGGGCGCAAGGGCCATGGCGGTCGCGGCGCCGAGGGCGAAGAGTGCCGGTGCACCCAATGCGAGCAGGACTTTTTTTCTTATGGAAAAAGGCATCTTGTGCACCCATGTGTTTCGCCACTGATGACCCGACCTTAATCTTGCTTTTTGCGGTCCGGCGATAGTGTTATTCGCTCGGGGCACCTGCGGGGATTGGATGAGATTTAGAATTCTGTTCGTGATTTTGTGGTCGCTTGCCGCAGGAACGGCGCTGGCGCAGGAGTTTCGTCCAGCGCCCGAGGGTGCGTCGGGACGAAGCGAGAAGGCGCCCGTCGTCGCCAAGCAGCATATGGTCGTTGCTGCGGAGCCGCCGGCGGTGGAAGCGGGCCGGCAAATTTTGCGGCAGGGCGGATCGGCGGTTGATGCGGCCATTGCGACGGAACTCGTTCTCGGCCTCGTCGAGCCGCAATCGTCAGGGCTCGGCGGTGGCGCGTTCATCACGTACTTTGATGCCAAAACGCGCACCGTCACGACATTCGACGGCCGCGAGACGGCACCGGCCACGGCGAAGCCCGACCGCTTCCTGCGCGACGGCAAGCCGATGCCGTTCGAGGAGGCGGTGAATTCAGGCTTGAGCGTTGGTGTGCCGGGGCTGCTGCGCGTTCTTTATCAAGCGCATGAGAAATACGGGAAACTCCCGTGGGCGCAGCTCTTCGAACCTGCGATCAAACTCGCCGAAGATGGGTTTCCTATTTCGCCGCGGCTCAGCGTGCTTCTGCAATCGGAGAAGCCGGAAAAGTTCGCGCCGGGTCCGCGCGCCTATTTCTATGAGGGCGGCGTTACGCCGAGAGCCGCAGGGACGCTCTTAAAAAATCCCGAATACGCGGCGACGCTGCGAACGGTTGCGGCGCTTGGGCCCGATGTCTTCTATAAGGGCGATATTGCCGATGCGATGGTTCAGGCCGTCAAGGAAGCGCCGACTATTCCGGGCGATTTGAGCGCCGCCGATCTCGCGGCCTATACGGCGAAGGAGCGCGAGCCGGTTTGTTTCGCCTATCGCGAGCGGCAAGTCTGCGGCGTGGGTCCGCCGTCGTCTGGCGCGCTCACGGTCGGCGCGACGCTGAAGCTCATCGAGCCGTTTCCCGAAATTCAGGGCGCGAAGGCAGCGATGACGGCGCCAGCCCTACATATCATCGCGGAAGCGGAGAAGCTCGCGTTCGCCGATCGCAATCGGTACATCGCCGATCCGGACCGCGTTGCCGTTCCGTCGGGCTTGCTCGACGATGCGTATCTTGCGGAGCGGCGGAAGTTGATCGATCCGAAAAAAGCGATGGGGAAGGCCGAGCCGGGATTGCCGCCGGGGCTTGCCAAAAAGTCGTTCGGCAAGGACGCGACTTACGAGGTGCCGGGCACGACGCAGGTTTCGATCATCGACGACGAGGGTAACGCGCTGTCGATGACCGCAACGATCGAAAGTGCCTTCGGCTCGCACCTTTGGGCGAAGGGTTTCCTTCTGAACAACGAGCTCACCGACTTTTCGTTCGTTCCGGTCGATGCAACCGGGATGACCGTTGCCAACGCGATCGAGGGGGGGAAACGGCCACGAAGCTCGATGGCGCCGACGATCGTTCTCGGCCGGGACGGGACGCCGGAGATCGTTACCGGCTCTCCGGGCGGTTCGCAGATCATTCTCTATGTGGTGAAGTCGCTCGTCGCCGTGCTGGATTGGGGCCTCGATGCGCAGCAGGCGGCGTCGTTCCCGAACTTCGGCAGTCAGGGCGGCCCGTTCCTGATCGAATACTCGCTGCCGATCGAGTGGCCGGGCTACGAGCTGACATCCTATGGTCAGGAGGTCTCAGGCGCGACGATGACGTCCGGCGTGAACATGATCATTCGGCGTGATGGACGTCTCACCGGTGGAGCAGATCCCAGACGCGAGGGTGTCGCTCTCGGCGATTGATGCTAGAGGATGCGAAACACGCAAAGAGTTTCGACCTTGAGCAAATCGTCCATTCTCGTCGTTGGCGCCGGCATTTTCGGGCTTTGGCAAGCTTATACGCTGGCGCGTGCCGGGCATCGCGTGCGGTTGATCGACGAGGGCCGCGATCCGTTCGCGCGGTCATCCAGCCGATGGGCCGGGGCAATGATTGCCCCTGAATGCGAGGCCGAAGCCGCGCCGCCGGTCGTCCGCGATTTGGGACGCGAAGGGCTCAGCATTTGGCGGGAGACCTATCCCGGCATCATGAGCAACGGAACGCTCGTTGTGGCGCATGCGCGCGACGCGGGAGACCTCGCCCGCTTTGCGAAAATGACCGAGGGACACGCGGCCGTGGCGGGGCCGCGCATTGGCGATCTCGAGCCGTCGCTGGTGGGGCGTTTCGAGCGCGGCCTCTATTTCGCGGACGAAGCGCACGTCGATGCGCACAAGGCGATGGCCTGGCTGTTGGATGAGCTTCGGGCGCTTGGCGCGGACATTGCGTTCGAGACTCGTTGGGACGGCGCATCTCCCGACGTTGCGATCGATTGCCGGGGCATTGGCGCGCGCGGAGATTTGCCGGCGCTTAGGGGCGTGCGTGGTGAGCGCGTGCTTATTCAAACAAAAGACGTGAGCTTGTCGCGGCCGGTTCGTCTCTTGCATCCGCGTCAGCCGATCTATGTCGTGCCGCAAGGGGATGGACGGTTCGTCGTTGGTGCGACCGTTATCGAGCGGGAAGACGATGGCCCGATGTCGCTGCGCTCGGCTCTCGATCTCATGGGTTCGGCCTATGCGCTGCACCCGGCATTCGGCGAAGCATCTGTTCTCGAGATTGGCGCGGGGGTCCGGCCGGCGTTTCCCGATAACGTGCCGCGCATCATCATTGATGACACGCGCCGGGTCATTCGGGCCAACGGCGCGTACCGGCACGGGTTTCTTCTGGCGCCGGTCCTTGCGCGGGCAGTTTTGGAATATCTGTCAGACGGCCGTCGTGAGGGGCCGTTGTTCAGCGCTCCCTGACGGCGCCGATTTTGCGGCCAACGCCTGCTTTGCAAGTTCAAGCGCCGCGACATAGTCGGGCTTGCCGGAACCGAGCAGCGGAATTTTTGGAACGACGAGAATGTCCGCCGGTGTCGTCAGTTCGCTCACGCCTTTTCTGCGCACAAATTGCGCGAAGGCGTCGCGTGTGCAGTTCGGATCGGTCGTCAGCAGCGCGAGGCGCTCGCCTTTCCGCGGGTCGGGCAGCGCGACGACGACCGTCACCTGGTGCGGCCAAAGCTCGGCGGCCAGTGCCTCGACAGCGGACAGCGAGATCATCTCGCCGCCAATCTTGGCGAACCGTTTCGCGCGACCCTTGATCATGATGAAGCCCTGCGGGTCGATCTCGACGATGTCGCCGGTGTCGTGCCAGCCGTTCGCCGGGGGTTCGAGGACTCCGGGATTTTCGGCGCGGTAGTAGCCGAGCATCACGTTCGGTCCGCGCACGAAGAGGCGGCCGCCGGTTTCGATGCCGGGAACGGGATCGAGGCGTGCTTCCATCAGAGGCGAGAGGCGGCCCACGCTGCCCGCCTTGTTGGCAAGCGGGGTGTTTATTGCCAAAACGGGCGCTGTTTCCGTCACGCCGTAACCTTCGAGAATGCGAACGCCGAAGCGATCCATATAGAGTTGA
>JAEWCT010000103.1 GCA_023390485.1 Pseudomonadota bacterium | reverse complement strand
GTCGCCATCATCAAGCACGCCAACCCGTGCGGTGTCGCTTTCGCCTCGTCCCTCGCTGACGCTTATCGCAAAGCCCTCGCCTGCGATCCGACGAGCGCCTTCGGCGGAATTATTGCCGTCAATCAGGCGATCGATGCCGAAGCTGCGCGCGAAATAACGAAGATCTTCACCGAGGTCGTCATCGCCCCGGGCGCGACCGATGAGGCGAAAGCGATTTTCGCGGCCAAGAAAAACCTCCGCCTGCTGCAGACGGGCGGCCTCGCCGACTCGCGCGCCGCAGGCGTGAACTTCAGATCCGTCGCCGGCGGCTTCCTCGTTCAATCACGGGACGCAAGCAACGCCGACGATCTCGAATTGAAAGTCGTGACGAAGCGCGCTCCGACCGAAGCCGAGCTGCAAGACCTCCGGTTCGCGTTCAAGGTTGCGAAACACGTCAAGTCCAACGCCATCGTCTATGCGAAGAATGGCGCGACAGTCGGCATCGGTGCCGGTCAGATGAGCCGTGTCGACTCGGCCCGCATCGCCGCCTGGAAAGCCGCCGAGGCCGCAAAAGCCGAAGGCCTGGACGCGCCGCTCACGATCGGATCAGTCGTCGCCTCAGATGCATTCTTCCCATTCGCCGATGGACTGATCACGGCGGCTGAGGCTGGCGTAACGGCCATCATTCAGCCCGGCGGCTCGATGCGCGACGACGAAGTGATCAAGGCCGCAGATGAGCGCGGCCTCGCGATGGTCTTCACCGGCATCCGTCACTTCCGGCATTAGCGCGCGGAGGGCGCCGGCCGCACGCGCACGAACAGCATCAGCAGAACGCCGGTTGCGAGGAACGCCAGCACGCCTGCCATGCCGATCCGCTGGCTTCCCGTCTCGACCGTCACGAGTGCGACGACGAACGGCGCGAGAAATGCCGTTACCTTTCCGGAGAACGCGAAAAGCCCGAAAAATTGCGTGATCTTGTCGGGCGGCGCGATGCGCGCGAGCAGCGAGCGGCTCGCCGCCTGCACCGGCGCCGAGACGATGCCGACAAGGATAGCGAATGCGAGAAATGCATGCTCGCCGGACGACGAGAATGGCTTCGACCCTGCAACCTTCTCGGCGACATCCACCGTGTAAAAGATGTGGGTCTTATCGACCGACAGAATGCCAACTGCACCCGCGATCAACGCGAAGAGCGCAATGATGATGACGGTCTTGGGCCCGATGGCGTCATCGAGCCAGCCACCAAACAGCGCGCCGAACGCCCCGACCAGCGTCAGAATGATCCCGAATATTCCTAGCTCGAGCGCTCCCCAGCCGAATACCGACGCGCCGTAGATGCCGCCAAAAGCAAAAATGGCCGTCAGCCCGTCAGTATAGAGCATGCGTGCGATGAGAAAGATCAGAAGGCTTGGGTTCGCGGGCAGCGACTTGATCGTGTCCCAGACCTCGGCCATCGCCGTGCGCTCCGGATGGGCGCTCGCTGCTCGCCGCCGGTCCGGCACGAACAGAAAGAACGGAATGATGAAGATCGCGAACCAAATCGCAGCGAACGGCCCAGTGATGCGATCGCTCTCGTGCGTGGGGCCGTCGAGCGTCAAGAGCGGCTCGAGCCCGAGCAACGTCTTTTCCGCGCCAGGGACCGGCACCAGCAAACCAACGACGATCGCTAAGCTGACGAGGCCACCGAAATATCCGACCGCCCAGCCCGTGCCGGAAAGCCTGCCAAGCTCGCTGCGCGGCACGAGGCCCGTCATGATGGCGTTCGAAAAGACGCTCATCAGTTCCGCCGCGAGCGTCGCCATGACGAAGCCCGCAAGCACGATCAGGATCGTCGTTAGGTTTGCGTCGGGCACGCCGAGCCACAGAACGCTGAGCCCCGCGAGGAAGACGAGCGAAAGCCCGGCCATCCATGGCTTGCGCTGGCCGCGCCCATCGGCGGCGGCGCCGAGCAGTGGACTAAGGATCGCGATCAGCAGTCCGGCGACGGATGCTCCATACCCCCACAGCGCCTGACCGCACGCGGCGTTGGCGCTGCCTTCCGCAATCCATGAACCGCAAACGGAATTCTGGACGACGGCGTTCGCAAAATAGGGGCCGAAGAGAAATGTTTGAACGAGCGTGTAATGCGGCTGCACTGCCCAGTCGTAGAGCATCCACGAGACGCGGGCCCGAAGCGGCGCGCGAGCGGCATCGCTTGCCGTGGCAGACGAGACCTGCTCATCCGAGCCGCCGAGATCGAACGTTGCCATGCACTTTCCCCTCTTTGCCCGCCCGGACGCCAAATCGCCTATCGCCGACCTCTATCAGCTTCGTAAGACGATCAAATGATCGGGAAGCACGTTTGGATCTGCGTCTCCCGGCGGGAAGTGCGCAGCAAGTAGATCGCCGATGCTTTTGATCGCGCGCTCGAACCCGTCGACCGCACGTCCCGCACCGATATCGGCCGTCAACTCGTCGACGATTTTCTGCCAGGTGCCTGGCGGCACCAGCGCATCGATACCGCTATCGGCAATGACCTCCACACGCTTCTCCGCAAGGGACACGAAAATGAGGACGCCGGTTCGTCCCTCTGTCGTGTGCAGATTCTGTGCGAGAAACTGCTCGCTCGCACGGCGCCGCGTGTTCGCGTTCAAAATCGCCTTCGGCACGAGCGACGTGCGCACGCGCGGATGCCAAGCAAGCGCGAGAAGCGCCAGAAAGACCAGGAGCTGGATGAGAAAGATCCACTGCACCGGCATCCACGTGTAGTAGATCAGCGGCCACGGAATGACGAGAGCCAGAAGCCCAGCCCACATGAACGGAATATGCTGATACCGGCTGCTCTGCTCGGCGAGAACGGCAACGATCTCTCCCGACGTATTGCGCTCGGCCTCCGTGATGGCCGCGGAAATGCGCTCTTCGTCCTTGGCGCTGATTAAGCTCATCGTGCGCG
>JAEWCT010000387.1 GCA_023390485.1 Pseudomonadota bacterium | reverse complement strand
CGTGGCTGTCCATGTTCATGGGACGGAAAATCGACCGTGTGCTGTTCGCTGCGACCAAGGCCGACCATCTGCCGGCTTCCAGCCACGATCGCCTCGAAGCCTTGCTGAAAGAGATCGTCGACGATGCGGTCACGCGCGCCGAGACCGAAGGCGCAGGCGTCCATGCCCTAGCCCTTTCCGCGTTACGTGCCACCCGCGAGGCGAGCGCCAAACACGGCGGCGAAATTCTCCCCTGCCTGCGCGGCACGCCGATCAAAGGCGAAAAGATCGGCAATGTCATCTTCGACGGCGCGACCGAAGCCGCCATCTTCCCGGGCGACCTTCCGATCGATCCGGCAGCAGCGCTCAACGCCGCTCGCCATGCCAAAGCCGCGTCGCTCGAGCTTGTGAGATTTGCCCCACCAAAGCTCCTCGATACGCTTTACGATGGTAAGCCGGCAGCGTTTCCGCATATCAGATTGGACCGCGCGCTCGACTTCCTGATTTCGGATTATCTCGCATGACGTTCGAGAACAATCAGCCGCCGCCACGAAAGCCTCGCGTCTTTAAGCTCGACGACATCGCCGATGAGGCAGAATTCGAAGAGACGTTGCCGGGCGGCGGAGCCGTCACGTCGAGACGCGGCGCGGTACCGGCGACGCGACGTTTGACGGTCGGCGATATCAACCGCGGCTTCCGCTTCGGCAGCATTCTGCTTTCCGCGATGGCAGCGCTTGCCTCGCTCGCCGCTGGACTTTGGTTCACCCGCTTCGTCTCCGTCGCGCTTGAGCGCCAGGACTGGGTCGGCTGGGTCGCCTTCGGCTTGATGATGATCATAGCCCTGGCGCTGCTCGGCATCGTGCTGCGCGAACTCATTGGCTTCAGACGGCTTGCCCGCCTCGCAAAACTCCGCGCGCTTGTCCGGGAAACGATCGCGAAGCCAAACATTGAGGGCGAGCGAAAGGCCGTCGCCGCGCTCCTGTCTCACTATCGCGGGCGCCCGGACCTTGCATGGGGCCTGGCTCGCATCAAGGACCACACCGGCGACGTGCTCGAAAAAGGCGAGCTGCTACGCCTCGCAGATCGCGAGCTCCTCCGTCCGATCGATTCCGAAAGTCGCCGCGTCATCCTGAAATCCGCAAAGCGCGTGGCGACGGTAACGGCAATCTCCCCGATCATGTGGATCGCGATGGGCTTCGTCCTCGTCGAGAACGTGCGGATGTTTCGCTCCATCGCGACACTCTACGGCGGCAGACCGGGCGTCCTCGGCGCGCTGCGTCTTGCCCGCCTGGTCGTCGGCCACATCATCGCAACCGGCGGCATAGCCATGACCGACGATCTCCTCGGCCAGTTCGTTGGCCAGGACGTCTTGCGGCGGCTGTCGCGGCGTCTCGGCGAGGGCGCATTCAACGGCGCGTTGACATCCCGTCTCGGCGTCGTCGCCGTCGAGGTCATCCGTCCGCTGCCCTATCTCGATGCCGAGCCGCTGCGCGTGCGCGAGATCTTCAACGAGCTTCTCCGCTCGCTGCGCGGCTCCGATAAAGCTGAGACGTAAGCCGATTACACTCAGGCCGCTGCGGCGTCTGGCTGCTGAGCCAAGCCACCGGGCGTCGCGATCTTGCGCGCCCAATCGCTGGAGCGATGTCCGGCATCAACCAGCACAGGAGGTGGCTTGCGATCCTCGTTCGTTGCGAGCGCCCACCGCTCCAGCGGGCCAGCCTTCAATGACGTCAACCAGCTGACAGGACCGGCCAGCACGAGACCCAGAATGACGGGCGACATCCACGCGAGCAACGCGGGCGAGACCGTCCAGGCAATGGCGCCGACAATGCCGCCGATCGCCGTGTGCCAGCGCGCGAACCACATCGCATCATCGAACGTCAGCGCGCCGTCGCTGCGCTTCTGCGGCTTCCAGCCTGAGTCGCGCCCGGCCAGAATTTCCGCGGCCCCGACCGTCTGCGTCACCATGAAGATCGGCGCAATGAGCATCGAGTAGACCGTCTCGATGAGCACCCCGATCGTTACGCGGATAGCGACGAACAGGCTTCGCTCTTTCCGGGCTTGCTGCCACGCGAGCATAAGCCCGAGCGCCTTCGGCAGCAGCACCACGATCATCGTCGCCATGAAGAGGCGCAACGCGGCCCCCGGATCGATGGTCGGCCAGATCGGGAACAACGTTTTGTCGTCGCGGAAGTAGCTCGGAATCATCTGCTGGCCCTGCAGCGCCAGCACAACACCGACGATGAGCGAAAGCGCCCACACCCCGGAAATCAGATATGAAGCCGCCCCCATGCCGAGATGGAGCCTGCCCATCGGCGTCAGCCCAGGCTGAGAGACGATCGCAAGATGCTGAAGATTGCCCTGGGCCCAACGCCGGTCCCGCGCAACGACATCTATGATATTGGGTGGCATTCCCTCGTAGGAGCCTTCGAGCGACGGCATCATATGCACGCCATAGCCCGCACGCTGAAGAAGCACGGCCTCGACGAAGTCGTGGCTCATGATATGGCCGCCGAACGGCTTCCGGCCCGGAAGCTCGGGAAGCCCGGCCGCTTCGGCGAAGGCCGCCGTGCGGATGATGGCGTTGTGGCCCCAATAATTGCCCTGGTCGCGATGCCAGAACGCGAGACCCGCGGCAACCGCAGGTCCATAGGTATTGCAGGCGAACTGCTGAAGCCGCTGCAGCAGCGTCTCCCCGCCGACGAGTCGGGGAACCGTCTGGATCAGTCCCGCCCTGTCATCCGCCTCCATGGCGGCCGCCAGCGAAACGAGCGTCCCGCCGGACATGACGCTGTCGCCGTCGAGGATGATGAACGACTGATAGCTGGCGCCGAATCGTTCGACCCAATCGGAGATATTGCCAGCCTTCCGCCCCGTGTTCTGTAGCCTCCGCCGGTAGTAGATCGCCGCGATATCGTTCAAC
>JAEWCT010000324.1 GCA_023390485.1 Pseudomonadota bacterium | reverse complement strand
ACGTAGGACTGACCGAGACGGCCGATGACGAGAGGACGGATGCCGATCGGATCGCGCACGCCGATCATCATGTCGTTCGTCAGACATACGAGAGCGTAGGAGCCTTCGATCTGGCGGATGGCATCGATCAGGCGTTCGACTATGCGGCGCTTCTTCGAGCGCGAGAGGAGATGGAGGATGACTTCGGTGTCGGAGGTCGACTGGCAGATTGCGCCGGAGGAGATGAGCTCGCGCCTGAGCGTCAGAGCGTTCGTGAGGTTGCCGTTGTGGGCGACGGCGAAGCCGCCGGTATCGATATCTGCGAAGAGTGGCTGGACGTTTCGGAGGAGGGCTTCGCCGGTCGTCGAGTAACGATCATGGCCGATGGCCATACGGCCTTTCAGGCGGGCGAGGACATCTGGCTTGGAGAAGTTATCACCGACGAGGCCCATGCGGCGCTCGGAGTGAAAGTTGCGGCCGTCGTAGGAGCAGATGCCTGCTGCTTCCTGGCCGCGGTGCTGGAGTGCGTGGAGACCCAGCGCCGTTATGGCTGCGGCATCGGGATGGTCAAAGATGCCGAAGACCCCGCACTCCTCGCGAAGGCGATCATCGCCGTAGCGAGTAAAGGTCAGACCGTCGATTGTGGTCACGCCGCTTTGCTGTGCCATAGGCACCCTCCCGCGATTGAGCCGCCCGCTCTGCTCGATACATCGGTTAACAACTGAACGCTTCGATACGTTCGGCGCCTTCGTCACGCGAGCGTCATATAGTACCGCTTGCCGCCGATGACCAGCGCGACTGAACGACCCTTTTGGTCATTAAATCCTTGTTGTCCAGGCTGTTCGTTGGGTGACGGCGGTGGTGGCGCCGTCGATGGCTGCGGGATCACCTGAAGCAGGACATTGCGTATCGCCTCGCCCGTGCCTTTTACGTAATCGCGGAAATATGCGTCGCGAACAAGGGGATGCTGCTTTTCTTTGTCCGGCGAGATGAAGGCCTCGTACGCCATATACGGAATGACGAAGAGCAGGAATCCGCGCAGCACGCCGAAAATGAAGCCCAAGACCCGGTCGATCATCCCGATCTGACTGTCGAGGATCGCATCAGATATGCGCGCCGTAATGAGGTGCACGATGATTAAAACGATCAGCGCGACGACGACGGCCACGGCGATTGTCGCAATTTGGGGCGGCAGGCTTGTCTGCGCCGCGATATCGGCCGTCATTTCCTTCTTGGTCGCGAAGATCCAGTAGCCGACTCCGGCTGCGGCGATCCACGACACGATCGAAAGAAGCTCGCGTGCGAAGCCCCGGTACATGGCAAGCAGACCGGATATGAAGGCAACGCAGATCAGTGCCAGGTCCAAGTAGGTGAATGGACCGATCATGGCCAAAATCCCTCGTTGATCGTCAGCTCCCCGCGCTTCAGACTCGCGCGGAAATTCAGTCGCATGGCGCCGTGGCCTCCGCAAGCGACTTGAGATGGGAGAGGCGAGATAGCGACAACTTCATCCCTTGTACATCGACCTCGCCGCTTTCGGGCAAAAAGGCGCGTCCAAAGCCCAGTTTTGAGGCTTCTTTCAGTCTTGATGTCATCATGGAAGCCGCACGGACGGCTCCGGACAACGAAACTTCACCGAAATAAACGGCGTCCCGTGGGAGCGTCACCCCGGAAATCGACGACAGGAGTGCTGCCGCCGCTGCCAAATCTGCTGCCGGTTCAGTGATTTTGAGGCCGCCTGCCACATTTAGATAAACGTCGTGGCTGCTGAACGACACGCCGCAGCGGGCATCCAGCACCGCGAGCAGCATGGCGAGGCGGTTGCTGTCCCAGCCGACGACGGCGCGGCGGGGCGTTCCGAGGCCCGACGGCGCGACAAGCGCTTGAATTTCGACAAGGAGGGGGCGGGTGCCTTCGACGCCCGCAAAGATCGAGGCGCCGGGGCTCCGGCTTTCGCGGTCGCCGAGAAAGAGCTCCGACGGGTTGGCGACCTCCTGCAAGCCGCCGCTGACCATCTCGAAAACGCCGATCTCGTCGCTCGGTCCGAAGCGGTTTTTCACGGCGCGCAGGATGCGATAGGTGAGACCGCGGTCACCTTCGAAATACAACACGGTGTCAACCATGTGCTCGATGACCTTTGGCCCGGCGATCTGGCCATCCTTCGTGACGTGACCGACGAGCAGCAGGGCAGAGCCTGCCATCTTGGCATAGCGGATCAGGGAGAGCGCGGCGGCGCGAACCTGGCTTACGGTACCGGGTGCCGCATCAAGCGTGTCCGCCCAGAGCGTCTGGATCGAATCGATGATGATGAGATCGGGCGGACGCTCGTCGCCAAGCGTCGCGAGAATATTCGACAGGTTCGTTTCGGACGCGAGACCGACCGGCGCGTTGTCGAGGCCGAGACGGGCGGCGCGCAGACGAACTTGCGCAACCGCTTCTTCGCCGGAGAAATAGACGGCGCGGCCGCCGCGGCGCGCCACATGCGCGGCGACCTGGAGCAACAGCGTTGATTTGCCGATACCGGGCTCGCCGCCGATCAGAATTGCGGATCCCGGTACAATCCCGCCGCCGGTGACGCGATCGAGTTCGGCAATGCCGCTCGAAAAGCGCGGCGCTTCCTCGGCTTCGCCCTTGAGCGGCTCGAGCTTGACGATGCGTCCCTTGGTTTGCCGCGTGACGCCGGAACCGGGCGGCGGTCCTGCGTCGGTTTCTTCGACAAGCGCGTTCCATTCACCGCACGACGTGCATTTTCCCGCCCAGCGCGACGACGTCGCTCCGCACGACTGACAGACGTAGAGCGATCGAGAGGCTTTTGCCATGGCTTAAGGATTGTCGTCGAGGTAGAGGCGCGTGAAGCGATGGCCCAATCGCGTCAGGATTTCGTATCCGATCGTGCCTGCAGCGAAGCCTGCGTCTTCGATCGTCAATCCATCGCCGATCAGCTTTGCAAACTCGCCGGGCCTTGCCGCGCCTTCGGGAAGATCGGTGACGTCGACGGTGATGAGGTCCATCGAGACGCGTCCGACGATCGGTGCGAGATGACCACTGATGAGGACCTGCCCGCCGGGCTTACCGTCGGGCGCGCTGGCACTCCGCGGAACGCCGTCGGCATAGCCGGCCGCGATCGTAGCGATGCGGCTCGGCCGATGAGCGCGCCATGTTGCCGAGTAGCCGACCGTCTCGCCACGGACGACATCGGCGACGGCGAGAATGCGCGCTGCGACCGTCACCG
>JAEWCT010000358.1 GCA_023390485.1 Pseudomonadota bacterium | reverse complement strand
CGACGTGGAGCAGCTCGAGGTCGAATTCAACGAGCCGATCAACGCTAACCTGCTGGCACGCGCGTGGGCCGTGGTCGCCGCGCAACATCCGATCCTGCGCACCCGCTTCAGCTGGAAGGATTTACGGAATCCGATTCAGGAAGTTCTAAACGAAGTTAAAGTCCCGCTCGAAGTGCGAGATCTATCTGCACTGGCGCCGGATAATCAGGTCGCGACGCTCCAGACCTTCCTGACGGAAGATAGATTGACGGCTCTGCCTTTGGACCAGGCACCGCTCTGGCGCGTAACCCTGTTTCGCCTCGGCGCAAACCGGCACCAACTTGTTTTCACATACTCTCACGCGATCCTCGACTCGTGCTTCGCGTTCATTATCCAAGAGGTGTTGGATACATACGCTGCGCTGGAGCGGGGTGAACAACCTTCATTTCAAAATCGGCCGCCGTATCGCGATTTTATTGCCTGGCTAGGTGAGCATCTTGCGTCCAACGCGGATGCCGCCGAGACCTTCTGGCGGACGGCCCTTGCCGGGTTTCAAACGCCCACCAATCTGGAGACGCTGCGTCTTTCGGGTGGCTCGACGCGCACATCCGGGCCTCACGCCACTGTCGAGTTGGAGCTGTCTCCGGCGCAGACCGCGAAGCTTCATGCGCTCTGCGACAAGGCTGGGCTGCGAACGTCCGCAGTTATAGAGGCGGCCTGGGCACTCGTGATTTCAGCGTTTTCCGGTCGTGACGATGTGGTTTTTGGCGTTACGCGGACTTGCCGTCGGTCATCAATTCAGGACGCCGATCGGGTCGTCGGGCTTTTCATCAATACGGTGCCCGTGCGGGTGAAGCTCGACGGCGATATCAGTGCTCTCGAACTCTGCCAACAAGTGCGGCGCAATCAGGTGGATACGCGCGCCTTCGAGCATTCCCCCTTGCCGGATGTGCTTCGCCACAGCGAGTTGCCTCGCACGCAGTCTCTCTTTGACACCATTATCGTCTTCAACGCTGAGACCAACGACGCGCGCTTCAAGTCGTTTGGACCAGAGTGGCAGCAGCGGCACTTCAAGCTCCACGACCAGACGAACTTTCCATTCAACGTGATGGCCTACGATGGCCCTCAGATAACGTTCAAGCTGTCATACGATACCAGCTGCTTTTCCCGGTCAGCGGCCGATAGGATCGGCGACCTGCTGCACGCACTGCTGGAGGCGATCGCCGACAATCCGGATGCGAAGATTGGCGATCTGCCACGACTCCCATCGCAAGATTCCCGATTGGTGCGCGAGATCTGGAACGCTACAGACAAGCCGTTGCCCGGACCGAACTGTGTTCACGAAGCCTTCGAAGCGCAGGCCGATCGGACGCCGGACGCGATAGCACTCGTTGATGGCGACAGGTCGATCACCTACCGCGAGTTGGACAAACGCGCCAATCAAGTGGCCCACGAGATCCTCGCCCAAGGTGTCGCGCCGGATCAAATGGTCGGTATTTTCATCGAACGCTCCATCGAGATGATGGTCGGCCTTCTCGGCATTTTAAAAGCCGGCGCGGCTTATGTGCCGATGGACCCGTCTTACCCCGCCGAGCGTCTAGCGATCATTCTCGAAGATACGCGAGCCCGGATCGTCGTTACGACATCAGACCTGCGCAGCAAATTGCCCTCGGGATTAAATCTCATCTGCGCCGAGACAGCCGGGAAGCATGGAAATGGCGAGTGTCCGCGGACTGCGGTGACCGGTAACAATCTGGCGTATGTCATATTCACGTCTGGCTCCACCGGACGCCCGAAAGGCGTGATGCTGGAGCATCGCAACGTAACAAGCTTCTTCACCGCGATGGACCAAGCGCTCGGAACGGTGCCCGGCGTGTGGCTCGCGACAACCAGCGTCTCCTTCGACATTTCGGTGCTCGAGCTGTTTTGGACGTTGGCGCGCGGATTTACGGTGGTGATCCAGAAAGAAGCTGAACGTGAGGCACGCGCTGCTGCCCAGCGTGGAAGCGCCACGCCCATCGATTTCAGCCTCTTCTATTTTGCAGCCGACTCCAATGAGGCCGGCGGCAACGCCAACGGCAGATACCGCCTGTTGCTTGAAGGCGCAAAATTTGCCGACGACAATGGCTTTTCCGCCGTCTGGACACCGGAACGTCACTTCCATCCGTTTGGCGGCTTGTACCCGAACCCTGCGGTGACGGGCGCAGCGGTTGCGGCTGTCACCCGGCGCATCGCCATCCGCGCCGGTAGCGTCGTGCTTCCCTTGCACAGTCCGCTCCGTATCGCCGAAGAGTGGTCAGTGGTGGACAATCTCTCCAACGGCCGCGTCGGTCTGAGCTTCGCCTCTGGCTGGCACGTACGCGATTTCGCTCTGCAACCTCAAAACTACAAAAGCCGCCGCGAACTTTTTGCCCGCGGCATCGAAACGGTCAAAGCGCTCTGGCGCGGCGAGGCGATCGAGACGATCGATGGCGATGGACAGACGGTTGAGGTGAAGACCTTCCCGCCGCCGGTGCAGAAAGAACCGAAATTATGGGTAACCGCGAGTTCGCATCCCGATACGTTTGCGCTCGCGGGGCGGCTCGGAGCCAACATCCTGACGAACCTCCTGGTGATGAAGCCCGAGCAGTTCGTTGAGAACGTTGCCGTTTATCGTAAGGCCTGGACGGAAGCGGGTCACCCCGGCGCGGGTACGGTGACACTGATGCTGCACACATTCGTGGGCGCAAATGAAGAAGAGGTGCGGCGCAAGGTTCGCGGCCCCTTCATTGAATATCTTAAGACGTCCACCGACTTGGTCGCGAAAATGCGGTGGGAATTGACGCCCTTCGCCAAGCGCGATGACCGCGACGCTTCCGACCCTCGCATGGCCCTGGCGGATCTTCAGCCCGAAGAACTCGACGCCATCATGGAGCACGCCTTCGCACGCTACTTTGAAACCGCGGGCTTGTTCGGAACGCCGGCATCGTGCGTCGCCAAGATTGAGAAGCTGAAGGCGTACGGTGTCGACGAAATTGCCTGCTTGATTGATTTCGGTATCTCGACCGATGAGGTATTGGCGAACCTTCCGCACCTTGATGAATTGCGCTGTTTGTCAAATCCTGGCACCGATGAACTGCACCAGGATATTCCCTCGCAAATCGCCCGCCATAGCGTAACTCACCTGCAGGCAACGCCCTCCCTTGCGAGCATCCTCGCATCCGACGATGCCTCACTCAATGCGCTGGGACATTTGCGCATGCTGCTGTTGGGCGGTGAAGCGCTTCCGCGGGCACTGATCGAGCGATTGCGCTCCAGATACCAGGGGCCGATCAACAATATGTACGGCCCAACCGAAACCTGCATCTGGTCGACGACAGCCAAGGTCGGCGGTGCCGGCGATCCGATCACCATTGGCGGGCCGATCGCGAACACCCGTGTTTACGTGGTCGATCAGTCACTGCGTCTACAGCCTGTTGGAGTGCCCGGTGAAATCGTCATCGGTGGCGCAGGCGTCGCGCGCGGTTATCTGGGACGACCCGAGCTGACCCAGGAACGGTTCGTCCCCAATCCGTTTGGTCGGGAAGATGAGCGTCTCTACCGCACGGGCGATCTCGGGCGTTGGCTTGAGAATGGTACGATTGAGTACCTCGGCCGGCTCGATCAACAGGTTAAGATTCGTGGTCACCGGATCGAGCCCGGCGAGATCGAATCCGTACTGGACCGGCATCCTTCGGTGAAGCAAAGCGCAGTCGTCCCGCGGTCCGACGAAGGCGGCAGCGAGCAACGCCTCATCGCCTATGTCGTGCCGGGAGCCAATGGCAGCGGGGCATCGGCAGCCCCGAGCACGGCGCATTGGAAAACAATCTGGGACGAGACATATCGCGGCACCGGTGACGCGGTCTCTGAAACGGTGGGTTGGAGGAGCAGTTACACCGGCGAACAAATCCCCGAAGAGCAGATGCAGGATTGGATCGAGCGGACGGTTGAGCGGGTCCAAGATCTCCGGCCGCGACGTGTCCTTGAGATCGGCTGCGGAACGGGCATGATCCTTTTGCGCGTCGCCCCGGGCTGCGATCGCTACCACGGAATAGACCTGTCGGAGGCGGCACTTGCCCGCGTTAGGGCTGAAGCCGATCGCAAGGGGCTAGGCAACGTTGTTCTCAATCAGATGGCAGCGAACGCGCTCGCTTCTTTGGAGGGTGGACCGTTCGACACGATCATCATAAATTCCGTGGCGCAGTACTTCCCGAACGTGGATTACTTTGTCGATGTTCTCAAGCAGAGCCTCGAGAAGCTGGCGCCAGGCGGGGCGATCTTCGTGGGCGACGTGCGTAGCCGAGCCCTTCTTGAGGTCATGTTAGCAGAAATTGAATTGCTCAAGGCCTCGCCAGAGATGCATGCGGACGAGCTTCGTACGCGTCTGCGCAAGCGGCACGATGACGAAGCGGAATTGGTGCTCGACCCCGATCTGTTTCTGACGATGCCGAGGTTCATTCCCTCGGTCGAAAGTGTCGAAGTGGAACTGAAGACCGGGCGCGCGCCGAGCGAGATGACGCGCTTCCGCTACGACGTCGTCATCCGTAAGCGCGGCGGAATCTCGCTTTCCGCTCCGGCAACGACGACCAAGCAGGCGCCGCAACCATGCACACTCGAGGCGTTGGGCGACATCTTCCGATCTGCACAATCGCCCATCCGCGTGACCGCAATCCCAAATGCTCGGGTAGCATCGGCGGTCGCGGCGCTTGACGAGCTCAACGCGCTGTCGCCTTCGGAGAAACTAGGCTCTCTGGCCGGTCGCTCCGGCAACGGCCTTCGGCACCCCGAGGGGATCGACCCCGAAGACGTGAGATCGCTCGCCGAAAATGGCGATGTGGCCATCGAATGGTCAGCCGCCGGACGAGGATTCTTCGATGCCGTCTATCGTCCTCGCGTGCCAGGGGTGACACACGCGAATGATACGGGTACCATTGGGATTGTCGCGCCGGGTGATGGCGTTGCGCCGAATTGGTCTCAGTATGCCAATCGGCCGGTGCTCCGTGGGACTGGGGAAGAGTCTCTCGCGTCGGCTTTGCGCCAGCATCTGCGCAAAACCCTGCCCGAGTACATGCTGCCCTCGGCCTTTGTCATGCTCGACGCATTGCCTTTGACTCCGAATGGCAAGCTCGACCGGCAAGCTCTGCCGGCGCCCGATCGCGCGCGTCACGAGACTGCGACGGTCTTTGTTGCGCCATCGACGGATGTGGAACGCGAGCTTGCGAGCATCTTTGCGGACGTTCTAGGGTTGGCTGAAGTCGGCCTCGATGACAACTTCTTTGACCTCGGCGCTAGTTCCTTGACGATGGTCAGCGTGGTTGAGAAGATCCGCGCGCGGATGGGTACGAAGGTATCGTTGGTGCGTCTGTTCCAGTTCCCAACTTTGCGAAGCTTGGCCGCTTCGCTCGCCAACCGCGAACGTGATGCGGCATCTGTTGCGCCGGAGCAGAGCCGCGCCAGCTTCCGCAAGGACTTGATGCAGCGTCGACGAGAAGCGCGCGCCCGATAATTGATTGATTCACGGGCACGCTCTAACGCGCGCGAAGCGTCCAAGATTATGCGAACAACAATCCCAGCGAATCCGGGAGCTGGGGAGTAACCAGAACGGCTGCAATGACCGCTCTGAGCGATCGCTCCCGGAAGCGGGAGACCATATCGAACAAAGTTCGGCTCCTATAGCCTTTGCGAATCGAAAATCCGCCGAAATAGGAGATGACGTCCGGCTCCCATCGAGCCTTCGAAATGTCGGCACCGGTAGAAAGATTCACGATCCGAAATTTATGATCGATCGCCCATTTAATGGCTTCCACGACGACCGTCGTCATCACACTGTAGCGGCTCCAGCGGGGATCGTAACCGGAGTAGTAGAGATATAATTCGTCCCCGAATTTGAAGCCGATTCTGGTCGCTACGACCTCGTCGTTTATGACGAGCTGAAAAATGCGCAGCGCACCGCGTCGCGCGAGTTCGGTGCAGTATTGAAGCATGAAGGAACGGCTGACAGGGGAAGCAAAGACATCTGGGTGTTTGATTGAAGCGGCCACGCTGGCACGCGCTGCATGAAGAGCAAAAAGCCGGTCAAGCGCTGCTGGCACGTCTCCCGGCTTGTCAATTATACGGAACTCGAACGTAATTTTTTCGCTCGCAAGTGAATTGTAGCACTTGCGAATGGCCTGCTTCATATTCCTGGATAAGTTCGCTCTAAGCTCCTCCCAGCTCGATGGCAGATGAAGAATATGAACCGTCGTATCTAGGTGAGGCGTTTGACGTATTTCCGCGGGCAATATCGTCGATGCATGTTGCAATCTGAGCCCGCGCCACTGCACCCAGTCGGCGCCATCTGCGTTGTCCAAAAATGTAGAGATCGAGTGAACGACTGCTGGAGTGTGCTCAGGCAGACAGAGGGGGCCGCGAAATTCCGTGACGTTCGAGTCCGCGCCGAAAAACTGAAGTTCCTTTGCGCTGAACGGCCCGTACCCCGGGCGTTGGGTCACAACCATTGGGGCAACCGCGACAAGCTCGCCACTTTCGCTACGCAATAAGAAAAGGCGGGGGAAGTCTTTCGCCTTTACATTGTTGCGCCGGTAATTCTGCCACCAAATCGAGGCCCATAAATGCGTCGTAAACGGCAGGCGAGGCGAGATGCGTTCATGAAGCGAATCCCACTGCGCAATCAATTCGTGCAGTCCGGAGT
>JAEWCT010000247.1 GCA_023390485.1 Pseudomonadota bacterium | reverse complement strand
CGCTTTTACTATGCCCACGCAACCCGGACTGAAAATGACGGACGATCTCGAGGCGAAGAGGCGACGTGCGTCTTACCGCGCTCACCATCGGGGAACCAAGGAAATGGACGTGCTCGTCGGCCGCTATGCCGACGACCGGCTCGCATCCTATAGTATTGAACAGATAGAACGCTTTGAGCGTTTTCTGACAATTCCCGATCCCTCGCTCCAGCAGTGGATCTTTTCCGGTCAGGGTTATGACGGCATCGAATTCGAGGACCTGTTGAATGATATCCGCGCCTTTCACGGTCTTGGGGCCGGGGCGAGATAAGACGTAGTAGATGATCACAAAGGTTCAAAGCTCGCGCGCCGTTTTTTCGGGCGTTCCGGAAGGTTTCGACGGCCGGGTCGTCGCCGACATCACGAAGGCTGCGCGCACGGACGATCAGCCGGGGCTGCATCTCCATATCGCGCGCGACGACCGCCGGCTCGATGAGCTGCAGGCGGCGATCGCCTTTTTTGCGCCCGACGTCGCCATCGTGCCGTTTCCTTCCTGGGATACCGTCCCTTATGACCGGACCAGCCCCAATCCTGAAATCGTGTCCAAGCGGATCACGGCGCTCGGAAAGCTCGCCGTCGGCGGGCGGAAGAAGCCGACTCTGGTTCTTACGACCATCAATGCCATTTTGCAGCGTGTGCCGCCGAGGAGTTTCATCCGCGGAGCGGTCAAAACGATCGCTCCTGGCCAGCGGCTCGATCCTGCCGATCTCATCAAGCGGCTCGAAGCTTATGGCTACGACCGTTCCAGCAACGTCATGGAGCCTGGCGAATACGCGCAGCGGGGCGGCATTATCGATCTTTATCCGCCGGGGCGCAGCAATCCCATTCGTCTCGACTTCTTTGGCGATCAGCTCGAGACGATCAAGGCGTTCGACGCGGAGACGCAGCGCTCACTGAAGGCCGTTCCGAAATTCTCGCTCATGCCGGTGAGCGAGGTCGCCTTTGGGGCAGCTGCGACGGCATTGTTCCGCACGCGTTACGTCGCCCTCTTTGGCGGCAATACGGGCGACGATCCGCTCTATGAGGCGGTTTCGAGCGGCCGGCGCTACGTCGGCCAGGAGCATTGGCTGCCGTTCTTTCATCCGAGCCTCGAGACGCTTTTCGACTATCTGCCGGGCGTCGGCGTCAGTTTCGATCATCTCGACGACGAAGCGATCGAGCGCCGGTTCGAGCAGATCCGCGAGCACTACGAGGCGCGCGTCGATTCCCTTGAGGGTCAGCGGTTCGGTGCGCCGCCCTACAAGCCCGTGCCGCCCGACCAAATGTTTCTCGAGCCGAAGGATTGGACTGCCGCGCTCAACGCGCGCACGGTCTCGCGGTTGACGCCGTTTGAAACCCCCGGCGAGACCAATGTCTATTCGATGCATGGTAAGCGCGGGCGCACCTTTGCCGCCGAGCGCGCCAATCCCGATGCCAACGTTTTCGATGCGGCTGTCGCTCATATCCGGCGCATTCATTCCGAAAACCGTCGGGTCATTCTGGCCGCCTGGACGCCTGGTGCGCGGGAACGGCTGATTACGCTGCTCGAAGATCACGGTCTCGATAACACCGCGAAGGTCGAGAACTTCGCGGACGTCCTGGCGCTGCGTCCGGGCGAGACGGCGTTTGCCGTTTTCGGCGTCGAAGAGGGCTTCGAGACGCCGGATTTCGCGGTCATCGCCGAACAGGACATCCTGGGCGACCGGTTGGTGCGGCAGCGCCGGCGTGCGCGCAAGGCTGCCGACGTTCTGACTGAAGCGACGAGCCTTTCGGTTGGTGATCTCGTCGTCCACAGCGATCACGGTATTGGCCGCTTTGCGGGGCTGCAGACGATCACCGCGCTCGGGGCTCCGCATGACTGCCTGGAGCTTCAGTACGCCGGCGGCGACAAGCTGTTTCTGCCCGTCGAGAATATCGAGCTTCTCTCCCGCTATGGCGCCGACGAAGGCGACGCGCAGCTCGACAGGCTTGGAGGCGTCGGCTGGCAGACGCGCAAGGCGAAGCTCAAGAAGCGTCTTCGTGAGATTGCGAACGAGCTTATCAAGATCGCAGCGCTGCGGGCACTCAGGGAAGCGCCCGTACTCGTGCCGCCGTCGGGCGCCTATGATGAATTCGTCGCGCGTTTTCCCTACGAGGAGACCGAGGATCAGGCCGCGAGCATCGAGGCGGTGCTTGGCGATCTCGCGTCGGGCAAGCCGATGGACCGGCTCGTCTGCGGCGACGTCGGCTTCGGCAAGACCGAGGTTGCTATTCGTGCCGCCTTCGTTGCCGCGATGAACGGTCTGCAGGTTGCCGTCGTCGTTCCGACGACGCTGCTCGCGCGTCAGCATTTCCGCACCTTCAGCCAGCGGTTCCAAGGACTGCCGGTGAAGATCGCGCAAGCATCGCGCATGGTCAGCACGAAGGAGCTTGCCGAAGTCAAAGCGGGCCTCAAATCCGGCGATGTCGACATCGTCGTCGGGACCCACGCGCTGCTCGGAAAATCGATCGATTTCGCCCGGCTCGGGTTGCTCATCATCGACGAGGAACAGCACTTCGGCGTCAATCACAAGGAACGCCTGAAGAAGATGCGCGAGGACGTGCACGTGCTGACGGTCTCGGCGACGCCGATCCCGCGCACGCTGCAGCTCGCCTTGACAGGTGTGCGCGAGCTTTCGCTGATCACGACGCCGCCAGTCGATCGCTTAGCGGTGCGCACGTTCATCTCGCCCTTCGATCCGGTCATTCTGAAAGAGGCGCTCCGGCGCGAGCGCTTCCGTGGCGGCCAGACGTATTACGTTGCGCCCAGAATTTCCGATCTTGACGATATGGCCGAGTTCCTGCGCGAGGCTGTCCCCGATCTCGTGTTCGCGCGCGCGACGGGGCAGATGTCGCCGACGGAGCTTGAGGACGTGATGACGGCGTTCTACGAGGGCAAGTACGACATTCTGCTTTCAACTGCGATCGTCGAATCCGGTCTCGACGTACCGAATGCCAATACGCTCATCGTGCATCGCTCGGATATGTTCGGTCTCGCGCAGCTTTATCAGCTGCGTGGCCGCGTCGGCCGGTCGAAGACGCGCGCTTATGCGTACATCACGACGCCTCCGGATAAAAAGCTGACCGAAGGCGCGGAGAAACGCCTCAAGGTTCTGCAATCGCTCGACACGCTCGGTGCGGGTTTTTCGCTCGCCTCGCACGATCTCGATATTCGCGGTGCGGGCAATCTCCTGGGCGAAGAGCAGTCCGGTCATATCCGCGAGGTCGGTTTCGAACTCTACCAGTCGATGCTCGAAGAAGCGGTTTCCGCGATGAAGGGAGGCGAACTCGAAGCCGACGACAAGTGGAGCCCGGAGATTCAGCTCGGCACGTCGATCATGATCCCGGAGACTTACGTCGCCGATCTACAACTTCGGCTCGGGCTTTACCGGCGTCTTTCGGGTCTCGAGAAGAGATCGGATATCGATGCCTTCGCTGCGGAGCTTGTCGACCGGTTCGGCCCGTTGCCGCCGGAGGTCGAGCATCTTCTCGATGTCATGGAAATCAAGGGTCTCTGCCGCACGGCCGGAATCGCCAAGGTCGATGCTGGTCCCAAGGGCGCGGTCATTACGCTTCACAAGGCGAAGTTTGCAAATCCGGAAGGGCTCATCGCGTTCGTGCAGAATTCACGGGGTGCGCTCAAGGTTCAGCCCGATCAACGTCTCGTCTATCGCGCCGATTGGGAT
>JAEWCT010000246.1 GCA_023390485.1 Pseudomonadota bacterium | reverse complement strand
GCCAGAGATCGATCCGCGCGAACAATTGACGACGAGCTCTACGCCGCTGTCGCGTCCGAGGCCTTCGAATATCTCACCGGCGAAGTCGATGACGAACTTCCGCGTGCCGGCGGGCCGGGCGTTGAAGTTCAAGCCCGGCGGGCCGCCGATGCCCGACCATGTGCCGATCGTGCGGCCCAAGGTTTTGGGAAATGGAATGTCGTCGAGCCACGAGAGCCGATAGCGAAACACGCGGCGTTGGCCTGACTTCGCTTTCTCCTTCGGCACCCAACAGGCGACGATGTTGTCCCAAGTCTCGGTATCGGTCGGGAGCTCGATGAGATGCACGGCGCCCTCGCCCCAGGGATCGAGCGGCTCGACCCACACTGAGGGGCGTTTCTCGTAGAAAATCCCGTCGTCCAGATAGTGATCGAAGTTGCGGTCGCGCTGGAGCAATCCGAAGCCCTTCGGATTGCGATCCGAAAATGTGTTCGTCATGACGTGCGGGGGATTGATGATCGGCCGCCAGATGCGTTCGCCATTGCCGGTCAAAACCGCCAAGCCGTCGCTGTCGTGGATTTCCGGACGCCAGTCGCGCGGCTCCAGGTGCGTGTCTTCGCCGTACCAGAACATACTCGAGAATGGCGCTATGCCGATGCGTTCGACGTCCGCACGCATGTGCAGCCGCGCCTCGATTTCCATGACCACGCGATGAGGACCACCGGACTCGGTCGTGCGCCTCGTCTTCATGCAGTAGGCACCGGCTATGCTCGGCCCGTCGAGCAACGCGTAGACGTTCACGCCTCCGTCCGGTTCCGGTGAGGCTTCGAGCCAGTAATGTTTGAAGCGCGGAAACTCTTCGGGCTTCGACATCGCCGTGTTGATGGCAATGCCTCGTGCCGATAGTCCATACTGATTGAAGTGGCCGGAACTGCGGAAATAACTCGCGCCGATGGCCGCGAGCCAATCGGTCTTGAGATCATCGGCCATGATGCGAAAGCCCGCAAACCCGGCACCGGTGCGAAGGCCTTCGGCCGGATGCCCGGCAGGAATTTCGAACAGATCCTGGTTGTAGATCACCTCGCGCGCCTTGCCGTCTTCGACCACGCTGATGCGGACAGGATCAGATGCGTACTTGTTCAAATGGAAAAACTGAACCGGGTAATGGTCGGCGTTGCCGACGCGAACGGTTCGGTCGGCCCGGTAGCGAATGCGTTGCGTCTGATCGTAATCGATTTCCGCAAGAACACCCGGAGATGGGTTGACGGGCGGCTCGTAGGAATATTGGGCGAGGCGCCGTGCCTCCTCCTCCAGGATGTCGAACGAGAAGGGCACGGGCGCCTTGAACTCGTTTTGTGGAATACCGGTTGCGGCCATCGCCTTCAGCGGGCGGCCGGCGAACATCCACGCCAGCCCCAAACTTGCTCCTGACTTCAAAAGCACCCGGCGGCTGTTATTCATCGTCCGCCCTCTTTGATCATCAATACGCGTCATTTGTTCCTTGCCCCTTGAACCGGGCCTGAACAGAAACGCGCGACGATCGATTTAGTGCGGTGGAGTAGAAGATTTCTCCAAAGCCTTCTCGATCCAGGAGATCATTTCACGGGATGTGGGCGCCAACTTGGTGGAAAATGAGCGCAAAAGGCGCCCGTCCCTCCCCACGAGATATTTATGAAAGTTCCACACAGGAACCCCGGCCGGGCCCATTGTTGCAGCGGCCCATTTGTAGAAGGGGTGCGCCTCCGGCCCGACGACCGAGTGCTTCGACGTCAGCGGAAAAGAAACGCCGAACACGCCCTGACAGAACGATTGGATCTCACCGTCGGGCGAGGGTTCCTGTTCGCCGAAATCGTTGGACGGAACGGCAATCACGACAAGGCCGGACTGCTCATAGCGCGTCCACAGTTCCTGCAATCCTGCGTATTGTTTGGTGAAGCCGCAGAGCGACGCAGAATTCACAATCAGCAGCGCACGGCCGCGCCAATCCGAAAGCTTCATCGGGGCGCCGTCGATGCTGACGAATTCAAAGTCGTAGGCGGTGCCGTTCACGTCTGCCAGCGGCGCCACGCTGTTTGGCGCCCTCCAGAGCGACAAGATACTGGCCCCGGCCTGAAAAAGTTTCCGCAAATTTTTCCTCGCAATTTCCAACGCTTGCTGACGTTCAATGCAGGCAGGATTATAGCATCTTTGGCCGGGTTGCCAGCAAGGGCCCACCAGTCCTGTTCCTCTCGTAACAGCCCCGAGCACCGGCCGCGCCTAGATTGCCTCCATCAAGTTCACGAGCTTCCCAAGGCTCACCCAAGGAGGATTTGGCAATGATGAAATTCAGCTCCACGTTTGCTTTTGGCGCATTTGCCGTTTTGGCTGCCGCGATGGCGTTCAACACCTCGGCCGCATACGCTGCCGGCGGCGCCAAGGAGTTCTTTGTCCAAGACTATAATTTCTCGAAGCCGATGCACGGGTATTCGGGTCACTCGGGCAATTACTATTGCGATTATCAGCGCTTGCCCAATCGCAAATGCGTCGTAAACGCCAACGGTTCGGAGAGCTGCAAAATAGTCGGCTGGACACTCCGCGAGATGTGCCAATAGAGCGCCCCATACGGCTTTCAACGAAGTCTCTCAGACGACACAGCAAAAAGCTCCGGAATTCTCCGGAGCTTTTTTTTCGTCTTTAATGGCAATTCCCGGATTACAAAAAACGTCAGGGCTTAAACGACGATATTCACCCAATCGCCGGACTGTTCCAACCGAAACAGCGAAGGCGGGATAGGATCTATAGCGTCGCTCGTGATGTTGGCCCGATTTCGATCTCAGGTTCGATCTCCGGCCGGCTCTGCATTTTCTAAGGAGGACTATGATATGAGCACTGACGATACGTACCATCCACGCAGAGGGGGCTTCCTCGCGAAGCTTTTATTTTTGCTCGTTGCGGTTGGCGCCGGAGCCTTCGGGGCCATCGCCATTTCGCGCAGCGACTTGCTGGGCGCCAAGTCCGCAAACGACGACACTGTCAAAAACGAGGAAACAGCGCCGAAAATCGACTGGGTCGCCGCAGCACCCGGCCGGATCGAGCCGAAGTCCGGACTTGTGCGCGTCGGCGCGCAGCTTCTCGGCCGCATCGCCGAAGTCAATGTAAAGCTCAACGACAATGTCGAGGAAGGCGAGCTTCTGATCCGCCTCGACGACGACGAGGCCCGCGCACGCCTGCAGGCTGCCGAGACGGAGGCCGCGTCCCGCAAACGCGAGCGCGATGCTCAGCCTCTCGACAAAGCGCGCGACGATCTTCGTACCGCAGAAGACAACGTTTTCACCGCCGAAAGGGCGCTGACGAATGCGCGCTTTGGGCTTGAATATGAATTACAGGCGCAGCGCCAGGGCACCGGCAGCGCTGACCGCGTGAAAGATGCGCGCAATTACGCAGCAAAAGCGAAAGCCAAGCTGCAAAAGGAACGCGCCAATTATGCTTCCGCGCAATCGAAGGCCGATATTCCGGCGCCAAATCGGCTGGAATCGGCATTGCAAGCGGCACGCTCGGACGTTTCGGTTGCCGAAGCGCTGCTTGAGAAAACACGTATTCGCGCGCCGGTCGCGGGCCGTATTCTCCAGCTTCCGGCCAAGGCCGGCGAGATGGTTGCGCCCTCTCCCGACCAGGCTCTGGCCGTACTTGGAGATATGTCGGTCGTGCGTCTCAAGGCCGAAGTCGATGAGACTGACGTCTCGAAGATCAAGGTTGGCGGCAAAGTCATCGTGAAGAGCAATGCGTATCCTGGCAAGGAATTCCAGGGCACGGTTGCAGCGCTCGCCCCGTCGCTCACTTCGCCGCAGTTCGCACTTCGCGGCGCTCGCCGTCCGACCGACATCGAAGTTCTCGAAGTGACGGTCGATCTCGACGGCAATCCCCCGTCGCTACCTGGAATGAGGGCCGACGCTTTTTTCAAGTGAGGGGGAAGCCGAGTGCTCCCGAGGGAAATCGCCGGCGCGTGATGTTGGCGGCGGGTCACCTTTGAAGCTTTGAAACGGAACCTTCGAAAGGCCAGCGGCGGCTTGCTTCCTCCTTAGCGAAGCTGTCGCCGGTCCTGCGGCGGGGAGGCAAGTGC
>JAEWCT010000223.1 GCA_023390485.1 Pseudomonadota bacterium | reverse complement strand
GTTTTCGTCTCCGTCAAGGAAAGCGATAAGGCGCGCGTCGTCGCGCCCGTCCGGGAGCTTGCCGCGATGGGCTTCAAGATCGTTGCCACCCGCGGAACGAAGCGTCTGCTTGAGGCCAACGGTATCCAGTGCGCTGCCATCAACAAGGTTCTGGAAGGCCGTCCGCACATCGTCGACGCGATGAAGAACGGGGACATTCACCTTGTTTTCAATACAACCGAAGGGGCTAAGGCCCTGAGCGACAGCAAGGACATCCGGCGCACGGCCTTGCTTCACCACATCCCCTACTATACAACATTGGCGGGGGCAGTAGCGGTTACACGGGCCATCAAAGCGTTGGCATCGGACACGCTGGAAGTGGCTCCGTTGCAGGCTTTCGCCCATCGCTAAGCCTTTCTTGGAGTGTTCGGAGCGCGCTGGGAGGCGCGCCCGGCTTCGCTGCTTTCCTGTATGCCAACCCTACTGTTACCGTGTGTTGGGGGCCTCTTCCCCGCAATAATCGAGCCGTTGGAGAACATGATGGAACGGGTGCCGATGACACTTGAGGGTTACAAGAACCTCGAGGAGGAACTGCACCGCCTGAAGGCCGTCGAGCGCCCGCGCATCATCGCGGCGATCTCCGAAGCACGCGCTCATGGGGACCTGTCGGAAAATGCCGAATACCATGCCGCCAAGGAGCAGCAGGGGTTGAACGAGGCGCGCGTCGCCGAGATCGAGGACAAGATCAATCGCGCTGAAGTTATTGATATCACCAAGCTTTCCGGCGAAACGATCAAGTTCGGCGCGACTGTTACGCTGCAGGACGAAGATTCCGGCGACAAGGTCACCTACACGATCGTGGGCGATACGGAAGCGGATTTGCGCGCGCGCAAAATCTCTATTTCGTCTCCCATTGCCCGTGCGCTGATCGGAAAGTCCAAGGGCGAAAGCGTCGACGTCACCACACCGAAGGGCACGCGCACGCTCGAAGTCCTGAAGGTGAACTGGGGCTGAGCTGAACCCCCTCCCGATGCTTCAATCGCTATTGTTGCTGCCGTCGAAGAATGCCGAGGCGGACCGGCATTCTTCCTTCGACTGAACAAGGTCGAAGGCACGATCGTCGCCCGTTTTGTCGTTGAGCTCGACATCGCTGGCGCCGCCTTGAATGGCGATACCGCTATCCCCAGGCTCGAGGCGAAGTCCGCCGCCGCTCTGGGGCGTCAGCCGGAAGACGCCGCCGTCACCTTCGAGAAAGCACTCGAAATCCGCGTCGTTCGTCTTGCATCGCGCGGCCTGTCCGTACCAATCCGGGCCCGATTTCAGCATGAGCCCGAAGCCGATCTCGAACCTGTCGGCGCTATTCGGCGTCCCGTCCGAATTCTGCTTGGAAAGGTCGATCTCGATTTTGCGGACCCGGTGCGCGGGATGGTCCTTGAGAAAGGGCTCGTCGTAGGTGCGGGCAAAGCAGGGCGCGCCGTCGAGCACATTCGCGAAATAGCTATTGTAGAGGTCGTCCGAAGTTGCCGCGCTGGACGGCAATGCGCTCACAACCGAGATAACGAGCGCTTTTGCGGTTCCCAGCGCCAGATTAGGAAAGGTTCTCATCAACCCTCCGCGAATTGGCTTCGTCCACTACGTTCCTTCCGGGCCTTCCATGCTAATCGGCACGCCAGGATCGCGTTTCGCCCGGCGGATCGTCAGATAGGTTTTGACGCTGGCGACATTCGGCGCCGCAGTCAGTTCATCGAGCACGAAGCCTTGAAACCGTTGCAGATCCCGAGCGATACACTTCAGTATAAAATCGCTTTCGCCGGACAGCATGTAGGCCTCTCGGACGAGGGGCCAGCTGAGAATTCTGTTTTCGAAGGAACGGAGATCGGATTCCGCCTGATTGTGCAGCCGGACCATGGCGAATGCCGTCAGCGCATATCCGAGCCTTACCTCATCGACGAGAGCGGTATAGCTTGTGATGAGCCCGGCTTCCTCGAGCGCCCTGACGCGCCGGAGACAAGGCGGTGCCGACAAGCCGATGCGATTGGCGAGAGCGATATTGGTGATGCGTCCGTCGGCTTGCAGCTCGCGCAGGATCCGCCAGTCCGTTTCGTCGAGTTCGATTGCCATGGAGCCGTGCCACCGCAGGGAAGGCGGAGTAATAACAGGAATGTAGATCGCCGCACGAAGTTTCGCTTATTTCTTTAACCGGACCGCCGCTATTCTCAAGACCGCCTCGGTGAGGAGCCGCAAAGTTTGTCGAACATGACTCGCACCGACCCATACGCGACCCTGTTTCAAGGCCAGACCGCCTGGATTTTCTCCGACGGCAAGGCCGGCCATGAAGCGCAGGCGCTGGGCGTCGTCGAGGCGCTCGGGCTGTCGCCCGAGATCCGCCGGATCGACCTGACTGGCATCTACAAGTTTATCGCCCCCTGGGGGCCGCTGCCGTCTTTAGCCACCACCAATGGCGGGAGGCTGCGCATCGGCCCGCCCTGGCCCACCTTCGCGTTCGCGACGGGCCGGACCACCATCCCCTACATCCGCGCCCTGAAGCGCCGGGCGGGGCTCGAGACCTATACCGTCATCTTGATGGACCCCCGCACGGGACCGAGTAGCGCCGACCTCATATGGGTTCCGGCCCATGATCGGCGCCGGGGCCCAAACGTCATCTCGACGCTGACGGCGCCGCATCGCTTTTCGCCCGCCCGCTTGCGTGCGCTGAACACCACCGTGCCGCCGAAGATCGCCGCCCTGCCACGGCCGCGCATTGCCTGCCTGATCGGTGGCCCGAACGGCGACTACTGGTACTCGGCCGCCGATGAGACGCGGCTGGTGGAGACATTGGGCCAGCTGGCGGCAAGCGGCGTGGGCCTGATGATCACCACGTCGCGGCGCACGCCTGAACGCCTCGCAGCGCGCCTGAGGGGCTCGGTCGCGGCCGCGCAATCCTTCTTCTGGGATGGGGAAGGGCAAAATCCATACCCCAACTTTGTCGCCCATGCCGACATGTTCGTTATCACGGCCGACAGCGTCAGCATGACCTGCGAAGCGGCCGCAACGGGACGGCCGATCTTCGTCTTCGCGCCGAGCGGCGGAAGCGCGAAGTTCAATCGTTTTCACTCCGGGCTCGCGTCTTATGGCGCCACCCGGCCATTGCCTCCGCCCGGCGAACCGCTGCCGTCGTGGACATACGAGCCGCTGCACTCGGCCGACGTCATCGCCGCCGAAATAGCGAAACGCTGGCGCCGCCGCGCTGAAC
>JAEWCT010000088.1 GCA_023390485.1 Pseudomonadota bacterium | reverse complement strand
GCGGCTTTGACATCCCGGCGATCGGTCTCCCCATAAACCATTGAATTCTCGCGGTACGCAAATCCTGCACGATTATTGCTTGAATGATGTTCCGGTCGCGTCGCCGTCGCTTCTGGAGCCATCATGAGTCAGTGCCGCGTATTTGCACCCCGTCTCGGCAACTCTTTCCTTGCCACCCTTATCGTTCTTCTGGTCGGCGCCGTCGCCCCGTTCCGCGCTCATGCCCTCGTCATCAACGTGACGGGGCCGAGCACCGCCTTCCTGAACAACTTCGGGCCGGCTCAGCCGCCGGCGGGCGTGACACTGATCGACTTGATAAACGTCATGAACGCCGCAGGCGACTATTGGGAGGGCATTCTCGATTCCCCGACGCCGCGCACGATCAGCATCCAGACCGGATTTTCAGCCCGGCTATCCTCGAACACTCTGGCCGCTGCGATCGGCGGCAATCCGTCCTCGAGTGGACTCATCGCGTTCAACCGCAACTTCTCGTGGTTCGCGGACCCGACGCCGTTCGACAACAGCGAATACACGACCTTCACCGAGACCTTTGCCGATCTCGGCGGTGGATTGCTGAACGTTTCGGCCGTGTTCGGCGGAGCCACAGGAGCGGCGGCCGACAAGTTCGATCTGTTCGATACGGCGCTGCACGAGATCGGCCATATCCTCGGCCTGTCGGCGCAGTTCGCCAATGCGCACCTCAGCGGGCCGCTCGAGATCCTCGACCCACTGCCATTCGCCGGATCCCTGATTCCGCTCACGGGCGGGCATATCTCGCTTGCAGACGCGTTGATGGGTTCGAGCACCGGCCCTGGCGAACGCGATCTCCCCAGCGACGCGGATATCCTTGCCATCGCGCAGGCGGGCGGCTTCACCGAGGTGACGTTGCGCCCGACACAGGCGGTCCCTGAGCCGCACGCGGTGATGCTGTTCCTGGCCGCCGCCGCGATCGCCGGGTTGCTCGCTTTCGGCGCGAAAGGCCATCGTTCGCGGGCGACGGCCTGATCCACATCGGCTGAAACGAATAAGCGCGGGCATCGGCGGCGCTTCTCGTGCACACTGCGCGCTCCTCGATGGAGCGAATCGTCGGACACATGGCAGAACAGGAAATCGGCACCGTCGCCGCCCTCTGGCGCTATCCCGTGAAGTCGATGCGGGGCGAGGCGTTGCAATCGGCAGAGCTGCGCTGGACCGGCCTCAACGGCGACCGCCAGTACGCCTTCTATCGCGCCGCGGACAGAAGCCGCTTTCCCTGGCTGACCGGCCGAACCGTGCCCGATCTCGTGAATTACGTACCGCGCTATGACGATCCGGCCGATCCGCGCAAGTCCGCCTTGCGCGTGACGGCGCCGGACGGCGCCGATTTCGACGTGGCGGACGAGACCTTGCGCAGAAGGTTGAGCGACATTGCCCGCGATGATATCCGCCTGATCCAGGTCGGCCGCGGCACGTTCGACAGCGGCTCCGTGTCCGTGATCGCCACCGCCACGGAGGCGAAGCTCGATCATGCGTTCGGTGCGCCGTTGGGCACGCGCCGCTTCCGCCCCAACATCGTGATCAGGAGCGACACGGCCGAGACGGACTGGCTCGGCGCGACACTCGTCTTCGGCGACCGCCCCGATTCGGCGCGGCTCCGCCTCAACCGCCCGATCGAGCGCTGCTCCTTCATCACTATCGATCCGGACACGGCGGCGAAGGAACCGCGCGTATTGAACATGGTGGTGCAGTACTTCAAGAATGAAGTAGGCACTTACGGCGCCACGGAAGCTGCCGGTACGATTCTGGTCGGCGATCGTGTGCGGTTAATTCGATAGCAGGCACTTTCGTGCCCACCAAAATGGAAAAGCGCTCTGATCCGGCTTAATTGCCGCATCTGCTGCGGCAAGGCCGGAGCTGGAGAAGCTGACGCGACCCTGCCGCAGTTGGGCTCGGCTGCGCCGTCTACTTTAGACGCAATTCTCCGCCGCTGATTTTTTGAACGAACGAGGCCTTCTGAAGAACGATTTTCACGTCGGTCTCATCAAGGTCGATCTCTTCGCCGCCGATCTCCCTCGCCTCATGAATGAGCTGGTCGACGGTGAAAGTCGCTCCAGGTTCGTCGGTAAGTGACAGAGCTGCGACTTCGAGAAGCGTAACGATAGCCTCTAGGTCTTGGCCGTTCGCTGCGTAGTTCGTCGCCCGCTTTCTCTTGCCGTCCTCGTTGGGAAATCTCTCTTTCCCGATCTGTGCATCGTATGGCATGCCATTATCTCCTGGCTGGGGCCTCGTCGGGATTGCTGCAGAATCGCGTGAACGTGACAGCAGTTCCATAGCCATTTCGTCCAACTCAGTCAGAACACTCGAATGGGGTTCGTTGACTGGGCGTCGACCTCGAGGTAGGCGGTGGTGCTCCTTCGCATCGAGCCCCAGCCGTAGAATCGATTCCCACTCGTTCGATCGAAGCAGCGCTAAGAGCTTGCGGCCAGGGAGCGGCCCTCCCGGTGCTGCTGCGCGCCTCATTCCGAGGGCTAGAACGTCGTGCACGGGTTGCTTGACGTCAGCAACGCTCGACGACTGCTTCTCGCAAAGCGCGGCGACGACCATCATCCCGGACCTTGGGCCCAACGCACATTCAAATACCTCAGGCCGGTAAATCGCTCGTAAATTGCGCGCACGATGAAGGCGGCGCGTCGGAAGCGGGTGATGGTCGACCAAGAAAAAGCGCTTGGTAGGACGTGACTGTACAAAGTGAACCAGCGCTTCAGCTTCCTGCACGAAGGTCGCTGGGCTGAACATCAGGTCGACGAAGAAGACGAAATCGGCGTCGGCGATCTGATGAATTTCATTCAATTTGAGCCAGCACCGATGATCTCTGGTCAGGGCGGGATCAACGATGACCTCGACATTGAATTCTTTGATCATTGCGAGGTTTCGACGAACCTGCTCGGAGATCAGATAGCCGTCAGCGTCAGCGTGGCCGATGACAACCGCCCGCTTCATGGCGCGCAGCCCAACTTCTGAGCGAGACCGGTTGGCATAACAAACGAAACCTTTGCCTTGGCGCGATTGTCGTCTCCGCCCAACGACTTTTTGCGACCTTCTATGCTCCGATCCCACACTTTGTTGAACGAGTGCGCGGTGGGAAGCCCCATCGCCATGTGAGCCAAATTGGCTTTCGCTGTCGGATTTTTGCTTTTCGGATCGAGCGCTCGCGGTTCGCCGACGTAAATCTCAAGGGCGGTTGTCGGCGCTCGTCGCGTAGGGGCAAATTCCGAGAACGGACCAAGAACCAGCACTTCAGACGGGCAAGCGGCATTTCCAAACGGAATGTCGCGCACGATGTGGACAGCAACCATCTCTGCGGTCGGCGGTGGCTGAAGCGTGGTCGTACTTACCGCCCATTGGGGCTGGTCGGCAAGCGCCACGAAGGTACGAGCCATCGCTTCCAGGTCCGAGAGCTCTGGAAAAAGGAGAGCGGCAGCAGAAACCGCCTTGTCGGCAACGAGCTCATCGATACGCTTTGCGATCTTCGCCGCAGTGGCCTTCGGAGTCACCGCACACGAGATCGCCTCAACAACCTGCCCGTAATCGAGCGGGCGGTTTGCGATCATTCGAGCGAACATGCAGCCGACTTCTGGTCCTCTCCTCCATTGACGATAGTTGTCGATGACCGAAGTCAAAACGAAACGCTTCCCCCCTACAACCAATAGTATAGTTAATTTTCATGACAGTACCTAAGTTAGCGAAAGAGATCAACACTGAGCGAAACGTGGGCAGCCCTGTCGCGTTGGTCAGCGCCGCGCCTCGGTCGCCATCTTCACAGCGAGGCCCGCCAGCACGGAACCCATCAGCCAGCGCTGCGCGACGAGCCAGCCCGGGCGCGACATCAGGAAGAGCGCGATAGATCCGGCGGTGACGGCGATCATCGCGTTGACGCTGACGCTGATCGCGATCTGCGTGATCCCAAGCGCCAGCGACTGGCCCAGCACGCTGCCCGCCTCGGGATCGATGAACTGCGGCAGCAGGGAGAGATAGAGCATCGCGATCTTCGGGTTCAGCAGGTTGGTGACGAACCCCATCGCGAACAGCTTGTGCGGCGCGTCGCGCGGCAGCTCGCGCACCTGGAAGGGCGAGCGGCCGCCCGGCTTCACCGCCTGCCAGGCCAGATAGAGGAGATAGGCCGCACCCGCGAAGCGCAGCGCGTCGTAGGCATAGGGCACGGCGAAGACGAGTGCCGTGATGCCGAGGGCCGCGCACAGCATGTAGAACACGAAGCCGAGCGCCACGCCGCCGAGGGAAATGAGCCCCGCGAGCCGGCCCTGACAGATCGATCGCGAGATCAGGTAGATCATGTTCGGCCCCGGCGTGAGCACCATGCCGAGCGCGACGGCCGCGAAGGCGATCAGGTTGGTCGTGCTGGGCATGGTCTCCTCGTGTGCTTCTGAAGCGATATCGAGCCGAGGCGAGTCTCACAATTGCGAATTCAAGGGGTGCGGATTGCGCCCAATGAGAGGGCGTGCCACTCGCCCATCCTTCGAGACGCCCGCTGCGCG
>JAEWCT010000343.1 GCA_023390485.1 Pseudomonadota bacterium | reverse complement strand
GACATGGCCTTGGCTCGTGCCGGATTTTCGCGCGACGACGTTGGGTTGCTGGTGCTTGCGACTTCGACGCCCGACCACCTGCTGCCGCCCTCGGCGCCACTCGTTGCGCATCGTCTCGGATTGAGGGGCGCCGGCGCGATCGACATGGCTGGCGCGTGTGCCGGTTTCATCTATGCGCTGACCTTTGCCGACAGTTTGGTCAGAACGCAGCAAACGCCTGTTCTCGTCATCGCGGCGAATATTCTTTCCCGCCGCATCAACGAAGCCGACCGCGCCAGCAGCGTGCTTTTCGCCGATGCCGCGGGCGCCGTCTTGCTCGCACCGAGCACGCGGCCGGATGCGGGAGTTCAAGGCGCGCGTCTCACGAGCAAAGGGCAGCACTACGATCTGATCACCATTCCCGGCGGCGGCAGCCGCAAGCCGTTTTCAAAGATCACCGATCCCAAAGACGTGCTGATGGTGATGAACGACGGCAAAGCCGTCTATGCCGGGGCCGTCGCAATGATGACCGAATGCGCGGAGATGGCGTCGGCGAAGGCCGGACTGTCAACGGAGCAAATCGATCATCTCATCCCGCATCAGGCCAACGCGCGGATGATCAACACGATCGCGCATCAGCTCGGCGTCGCGCCCGAGCGCCTGCGCTCGACGATAGAGGACTTCGGCAACAGCTCCGCGGCGACGATCCCGTTCACGCTTTCGCTGACCGCGGAAGAGAAGCCCTACGCGGCGGGCGATACCGTGCTGTTGACCGCGGCGGGCGCCGGATTGACCGGCGGCGCCGCAGTCTTTCGTTGGTAGATCGTTGGTAGATTCTGGCGCTTTCGCTACTGGCGAATGCCCTCGATGTTGAGCTCGAGCTCTACCGTTTTGGCGGCGGGCCCCAGATCGCGCTTGATGCCGAAATCGGCGAGCGTCAATTCCGTCGTGCCGGTGAAGCCGTCGCGATAACCGCCCCAGGGATCCTTGCCACCGCCAATGCGTGCGGCATCGATCGTGATTTCCTTCGTGACGCCGTGAAGCGTGAGCTTGCCCGTGATCTTCGCCTTGTCTGATCCCTCGGCCTTGACACTGGTGCTCTCGAACGTTGCCGAAGGGAACCCATCGGTGTCGAGTAGATCGGCGGCGCGCAAATGCTTGTCGCGCTCGGCATGATTGGTATCGACGCTCGTAGTATCGATTTCAACCTTCACCTTGGAAGCATCGGGGTTTTTGTCGTCGAACGCAAAGTTACCCGAAAACTTGTCGAAGCGTCCGGTCAGCCAACTGAAGCCGAGATGCTTGATGCGGAAGGTGATCGAAGCATGAGCGTTCTTCGTGTCGATGACGTAGTCGGCGGCGGTCGCGGGCAGCGCCGTCAGTAACGCAACCGACGTGGAGGCAGCGAGAGCCGCTAGTCTAAGTTTCATTGACGTCTTTCCTCTTTTTTGGATGGTCATTCAGTTGGCGGGCCCCGACCACATGCGACGCAGAGTTGCGCTCTTGTCGATGTAGTGATGCTTCAAAGCGGCGAGCGTATGGAGGGCGGCAAGCACGATGGTTAGGTAGGCCAGAATTTTATGAACGTAGCCGGCGCGGCTCTCGAGCCCATGCATTTGGAAGATTGAGGGAACGCTGAACCAGCCGAAGACGCTGATGGGTTCGCCGCCCGCAGTCGAAATCAGATAACCGCTGACGAGCAGCGCCAGCAGCAAAACATAAAAGCCCCAATGGACAGCGTAGGATGCTTTCTGCTCAAGCGGAGAAAGATCCGCATCCGATGGCTTGACGTTTGCGGCCCGCCAGATCCAGCGGACGATCAGCGCGAATAAGAGCAGCATGCCGACGCTGCGGTGAATATCCGGCGCGGAATTGTAGTACGGGCTGTAATAGTCGAGCCCCACCATCCACAGGCCGAGGACGAACATGGCGACGATCGCGATCGCCATCAGCCAATGAAAAAGCCGCGAAACGACGCCGTAGCCTTCCGATGTATCGCGAACAAGCATCATTACCCCAAGCCGGCGGCGCCCTGCCGGGTCAAATGCGAGCAACAAACGGCTCTTTCAAGAGGGCACAAAAAGGTAACCGTGCTCGATGGTTCAGCGTCCGCTCAAGGCATCAGCTGGGGCGCCCGCCACCATGTTCACATCGACGCCGACGCTGACGGAATGCTCGCCGCCGCCACGCAGCACGCCGCTGATCGGGCTCACGTCATCATAGTCGCGGCCATAGGCGACGGTCACATGCTCGTCACGGACGACGATGCCGTTGGTCGGATCGAGATCCACCCAGCCGAATTCCGGCGACCAGACTGAAATCCAGGCATGCGAGGCATCCGCGCCTTGCAACTTCGGGCGGCCCGGCGGCGGCCGCGTGTGAAGATAGCCACTGACGTAGCGCGCCGGAATGCGAAGGGACCGCAAACACGCGAGCGCTGCGTGCGCGAAGTCCTGACAGACACCGCGCTTGGTCCGGAAGACCTGACTCAAGGGCGTCGAGACATCGGTTGCGTGCGGATCGAAGGTGAAATCGTTGTACATCCGCATGGTGAAATCCATCGCCGCGTCGAGCACGGGGCGACCGGGTGTAAACGACGGCGCGGCGTAATCGGCGATTTCGAGCGTCGGTAACGTGAGGCGCGACGCACAGCGAAACATCAGAACGTGTACGTCGCGTTCGCGGCTCGCATCGAGAAGCCTGTCATCAAGACGATCCCACGGCGTCGTGGCGAGAAGATTGACCGGCGGGGGGCCGAGTTTCTCGACCGTGCTCTGCGCGGTCAGCACAAGCTCTTTATGTTGGGACTCGATATCGAGGATTATGCCGATGTTTCCGAATGCATCGATGCCGTCCTGCCGGGATGCCGGCGCCGGTTCAACCGTGAGGCTATGATGGCGGACGATCTGTCCGGGCAGCGTGCGCGGCGTCACGTGAACGAGGTGCAGGGACTGCACGACCATCGAGCGGTAGCGGTAATGGGTTTTATGCACGATATCGAAAATCATAGCGAGGTTTCGACCCTCGTGTGAGTCCGGTGGGGTGCCTCGTCCATCACATTGAAATAGTGCCGCGTTATTTCGTTTGACAGCTCGGGCAGCATCTCGAGCTGGTCCTTAAGAAGCCGTTCAAGCGTCGCGCCGCTTTCTTCCTTCGACATGGCCTCGATATCGGCCATGCGCAGCGACGTCAGAAGGGCGAGAATGAGCCGGCGATCTTCCGGCAATCCCGATCCCTGGTGCGTATCGGGAAGGCTTTCGAGATGGCGGGCAATCGCGGAGAGCTGGTAGGCGAGGCTGCGCGGATTGGCTTCGTCGAGCAACAGCAGATCGAGCACCAGCGGCAGCATGGGATCGAGCCTATAGCGCGAACGATAGGTGATGAAGCTGTCGGCCAGCTCAAGCAGAAGCAGCAGGCTGCTCGACGTTTCTTCCGGATCGGGAGATGGAATGAACAGCGTGAGGATCGCCTCGCTGAGATTTTGCGCGCGCTCGATGCGCCGCCCCATATCGAGGAACGACCACCCGTAGTTCCGCGTCATGTTCTCGTGCATGAACCCGTTGAACGCCGCAATGGCTGCGAGCCCCTCGTCAAGGACGTCCAAAACCTCAACCGGCTGCGCGG
>JAEWCT010000220.1 GCA_023390485.1 Pseudomonadota bacterium | reverse complement strand
GCTGCGCATTTCGTGAAGAATTTTGCCCGGCTGGGCGTCGGCGGCGGCGTCGTGCGATTGCGCCTGATATCGAGCAAGGCGCCGAAGGACGCCGCGGGCTATACACGGATCAAGCCAAAGGACTTGCAGTGCCGTTATCAGGGCGTCCCGGCCAAACGTCGTCGAATACCAGGGCGTACCCGCGTACGGATAAGGTCCGTCCGGCGTCTCGGTGATCAACAATCTGAGATCCGCCAGGGAGCGCTTAAGCACGCTGTCGAGATCGGGATGCGAAACCTCGATACTGGTTGCCTGACGCTCCGAACGGCGCAGGTGACGCTGCGCGTCCAGCAATCCTTTGACGTAGTGAGTGCATGGGACTTTTGCGCGATCGCCGCCAGCCACCGATGTTACGTAAACGCGCTGCGATCCCTTGCCGGGAATATGAAGGCGAAAGAACGCCGACGTCTCCTTCAAGGAGACGGGCTCAGGATCGATATGGACAGTCGTTTGGCGGATGACCCGATCCAGACCCGAATACGAAAACCCGACGGAATGCGGAGATTCCACGTGCCTGCGAACCGTTCCGCGCTTCTCGCGGCGCATGCCCCGCACTTCAAAGATGTCCAAGAAATCGGCATCGAAGAAGATCGTGACAGGCAGATAGAGATCGATATTCGAATGGTTGGTGAAGACCAGCCGCTGGCGCAAGCTGGCGTTACGGACATAGGTCGTTCTGTAAACGTGGACGACGTCCTTGTGCAGCCAAAGGGCGCCGTTCGAGTAGATGTCGGTGTTCGTGAGATCCGAACAGAGCTGGAGATCCTGCCGGCCGAGCGTCGAGCCAAGAAGCAACGGCGGACGTCTCGCTATCAGCATCTCGAGGCGAGATAGGTACCGCGTATCGTTATAGAAGAATCCGTCCGCGTGGTTGCCGAATGCGCCAATGTCGCCATGCGTATCGACGACGACGAACGCATCGTCGTGCTTCAGCGTTTCATGAGCGCGCGGAGAACTGTCCGCCTCAGCGTGGATCCGCTCAGGCTCATGCTCGGGAGAATGATCAGATGGCCGGGATGGCGCGACTGCCATCGCAAAAAACTCCGTTTAAAAAAGATCGCGCCAACCTAAATATTAGACGCTTTCGATGGCGGCTGCCACTGCGTCAATTGACGAGAGTTTCGTGGGGGGAGGCGATTTCTTCGCTGCGAGATGCCGGCAGGCGTCCTGCCGTCGCAAAGGCCCGCGCATAGAGCGAAACGTAAGCTTTCGCCATCGATGCAGCCGTAAATCTCTCGTCGAACCGGTCACGAATTCGGACGCGGTCGAGCGCCAGGACACTCGGCAACGTGGCGATGGCGTTTTCGACGTTATCAACGATAAAGCCGGTTACGCCCTCGTCGATAACCTCTCTGACGGCGCCGCGATCGAATGCAAGAACCGGAGTTCCGCATGCCATTGCCTCAATCAAGACCATGCCAAAAGGTTCCGGCCAGTCGATCGGGAAAAGCAGGGCCGAAGCCTCTCCTAAAAATTTTGCCTTCTCGCGGTCGCTGATTTCGCCGATGAAATCAATACCCTCGCCACTCAGCATAGGTTTAATTTTTTCATCGAAATATTCGACATCGACCGCATCGACCTTGGCCGCAATCTTGAGGGGGAAGCCCGTGGCGTGTGCGATTTCAATGGCGCGATCGAGCCGCTTTTCAGGCGAGATACGGCCCAGGAACGCAAGATAGCCACCGCGCGGATCGAACGTCGGACGGTGCAGCGCATGCGGCAGGCCGTGATAGACCGTTCCCGCAAATTTTGCATGGGGGATCGGGTCTCGCTGCGAATCCGAAATGGACACAAGGCTCATCTCAGGGAAGGCGCGATAGAGAAGCTGAAGGTCCGGAAGATCCTGACGTCCATGGAGCGTCGTCAATGTCTTCTGAGCGATCGTGCGGAAGACGGGAAACTGAAACTGATCGATATGAAAATGGATGACGTCGAAGGCCGAGGCCATGCGCCGGATCTTATCAACCATCATCATGTAGTAAGGAATTGGGTCGCGCACCGCCGGATTGGATCTTAGAGATTGCTCACAGCACGGAACAAGTTTTGCTGATGTTTTAGAATCTCCGCTAGCAAAGAGCGTTACGTCATGACCTTGGACGACGAGTTCTTCAGTCAGATATGAAACAACCCGCTCTGTCCCCCCGTAAAATTTGGGCGGAACGCTCTCAATCAAGGGCGCGACCTGTGCAATCTTCATGCGTACGTCCTTCCCGTGGTCGGAAAGTTTAACGTCGCAGTACTTGAATCGTTCCCCGATTACGTGCGGCGCGATGACAGACGGTGTTTCGATGGAAGACCAACATCTCGCAAGTGCAATTCAGTTCAGTCATCGCACCAGGCACACGCCAGCGTGACGCCGAGCGTTCCTTCGGAGACATCGGATGACGAGGGAACTTTCTGCTCGCGCGCGTGAGCCGCGCACACCGCCACAACGAACATCGCTGCACGACTGCCCGGAAAGTGAAGCGTGCGGAGGCAAAAAATTCGGACCGAGCGCTTACGAACTCGACGCGAGAAACTACCGGTTGCGGAGGTTCGGGTTTCGCTGCGTCGGATCGGTGAAGAACGGATCGTAGTTCTGCTTGATCGGGGCCGGATACGTCGAAGTTGCGGGCGATGGAACGGAGCCAGTCGCGCCGGCATCGGGAAGGCTCGACGGCGGGATTCTCACCATCGGCGCAGCCGGCTGCGTTAGCGTTGGCGAACTAAGGCGCGTTTGCGCATGGACGGGCGAGGCGAAGAGCCCCGCAACAGTCACAAGTATAAGACTCGTTTTCATTTTGCCTCCGTTTCCCCCGATCGATAGTGCGAGACGTCCGTGGTGGCAACGTGTCTGAATGCCCATTCCCATGCACTCTCAGAAATCGGGACCGCGCGACAGCCGAAACATCGGGTTTGGTCTCGAATCGCGTCAGAAATTGTGGGTGACGGACGTGGCAGCCGTTGGGCAATCGCTCGCTTCTGTTAGTCGCTTCATTGCGTTTGTCGACGGCGCTCATCAAGATGGGACGGCGCGACGAGGTTCACCAATGACATTGTGATGACGCACGAACGGGCGCACCGAATATTCGGCGCATCGACGAAACGACGATTCGATCGGATAAGCGAGATCGCAGAGCCTTGCGAATTTCGCCTGCCGCCATCTGCTGCGAAAGTGGACAGAATTCGTTCGGCACGCATCGAAAACGAGGCAAACGACGACGGCCTGCGAGTCCGCCGTGTAACACTTGCCTTAGC
>JAEWCT010000179.1 GCA_023390485.1 Pseudomonadota bacterium | reverse complement strand
ATTGCGAGTAAGGCACGCAAGAGCTTTCCTTCTCGCACTTCGCCGTCGGCGTGCGCCAGAACCAGATCTTGTCGAAGTTTTCCGAACCGTTCGTGGCGCAGCCCGTGTCCGTCAACAGCGCGTTGCCTTTACAGGCGGCCGGGACCGTCGGCACCGAACCGAACCACGAGGCCAGATCGCCCTGAAGCTTCGGGTTCAAGGAATGCTCGAGCCACTTGTACGCGCAGTTCGGATGCTTGGCGTCGACGTGCATCATCGTCGTGTCGGCCCAGCCCGTCGCACCCTCTTCCGGGATTGTCGATCCGACCGGTTTTTTGTCCGCCTGCAGCAGGTTCACCTGATAGGGCCACGACGACGAAGCAACGACGCCTTCGTTCTTGAAGTCATCGACCTGCACAGTTGCATCATGCCAGTAGCGGCCGATCAGGGCGCGCTGCGCCTGAAGCAGCGCGATGGCCGCATCGTACTGCGCCTTGTTCAGCTCGTAAGGATTCTTGATGCCGAGCTCCGGCTTCTTCTTGCTGAGGTAGAGCGCAGCGTCAGCAATGTAGATCGGACCGTCATAGGCCTGCACACGGCCTTTGTTGCTCTTGCCGTCGGGAAGGCTTTGCTCCTCGAATACGACCGACCAGCTCTTCGGCGCTTCCTTGAAAACGTTAGTGTTGTAGGCAAGCACATTCGGTCCCCACTGATAGGGAACGCCGTAATGAACGCCATCGACGGTGTGCCAAGGCGCGTTCTGCAGCCGCGGATCGAGCGTCTTCCAGCTCGGCACCAGGTCGATGTTGATCGGCTGGACTTTCTTGCCCGCGACGAGGCGCAAGGAGGCATCGCCCGACGCCGTCACCAGGTCGAAGCCACCCTGATTCATCAGCGTGACCATTTCGTCCGAGGTCGCCGCCGTCTTGACGGTGACCTTGCAGCCCGTTTCCTTTTCGAAGCCCGTCACCCAGTCGTAGTTCTTGTCGGACTCGCCCCTCTCGACGTATCCGGGCCACGCGACGATATCGAGCTGACCTTCTCCTTCGCCGACGGATTTGAGCGGATCGCCAGAAACGGCAAAACCGCCAAGCAAAAGAAACGCTCCGGATATAACAAGTGTCTTCCGGCTGGGCATCATGTGTGCTCACTCCTCCGATTGCCACGCCAAGGCTGAGGCCATGAGTTTCACCCCTCGCGCCCCATCACCGCGTATACGTTGTTGATGTTAGTTCAGGAGTTGACCTTGCGCCAGGGACGCCTCATCGATCTGTTCGCCTGAGGAGTTGATTGCATGGGGTTTCGGCAGCGGAGACCTCAAGCGCCATATTTTCGGCCGCAATTTGCGAAGGGACTCAGCATATTGGTTGGCGGTCTCGATTGGTTTTGGTTTAGGACTTTACCAAGTATGGCGATGAACCGATGGGACTTGCCAGTGGCGGGGTCCCGCGGGAGAGACCGCCGGGATGGGCTTTTGAAATGCGGAGCGGAAGCAAATGACTGTCATAAAGATCCGCATCGACTTTGATGGCGATCGCTACATCGGACACGGTCGCATTCAACTTCTCGAGTTGATCGGTCAGCATGGTTCGATTGCGCAGGCGGCAAAGGCCATGGGCATGTCGTACAAGCGCGCCTGGTATTTGATGGATGAGTTCAGTGCACTGTTCGTCGATCCGCTGATCGAACGGCAGCATGGAGGCCGCGGTGGAGGCGCCGCAAAGCTGACGCCGTTCGGCGCCGATCTCGTCCGGCAGTATCGCGACATGGAGGCGAAGGCGCTCAGCACCTTCGCCAAGCCGCTGGCGTCGATCGAAAAGCACCTTGCGCAAAACGAGAAAAGCAGTTCGAAGCCCGCGAAGAAGCCGCCGCAATCGGCGCGCGCATGAGCGCGGGCTATGAGCCCAACACTTCGGCGGCGTGACCGACGGCGACGACGTGCCCGGCATTGATCCGTATAACGCGCGATGCAAGCCGGCGCACTTCATCGACACGATGGGTGACGTAAACGATCGGGACGGCAAACTCGTCGCGGACTCGCTCGATCAAACCCATGATCTCGCTGCGGCGCGCGTCATCGAGGGCTGCGAGCGGCTCGTCCATCAGCAGGATGTGCGGCGAGGATAAGAGCGCCCGCGCCAGGGCAACGCGATGCCTTTCGCCGCCCGAGAGCGTGGCCGGGCGCCGCTTCAGCAGCGTTCCGATACCGAGGACGTCGACGATCGCATCCAGCGGCAGGGTATGTTTTTCGCCGCGATTGAACCATTGCCCGAACTTGATGTTCTGCTGCACGGTCTGATGCGGAAAGAGTTGCGCGTCCTGAAAGACGAAGCCGACGCGGCGTTTATGCGGGGGAACGAAGATCCGCGCGTCCGTGTCGGTCAGCACGTTGCCGGCGACGACGATACGGCCGCTATCGGGGCGCAGTATGCCCGCAATCATGTTGAGGATGGTCGACTTCCCCGATCCTGACGGGCCGAATAAAGCCGTGAGCGCGCTATCGCTTTCGAAGGCAACATCGAGCGTGAAGTCCGGCCGCCTCTGTAAAAGCCGGACGTTCAGAAGTGGTTTCAAGCCTTTCATTCGAATACGGCGATACGCTTTTGGATGCGGCGGTTCAATACTTCGGACACGACGAGCGCCACCATTGCGATGGCGATCGATATCAACGATAGCCGAAGCGCCTGAGATTCGCCGCCCGGAACTTGTGTGAAGGTATAGATCGCCGAAGGTATGGTCTGTGTTTCGCCCGGGATATTCGAAACGAACGTGATCGTCGCGCCGAACTCGCCGAGCGCCTTGGCAAAGCATAGGATGACGCCGACGAGGATGCCGGGAAGCGCCAGCGGCAACGTCACCAGCAAGAATGTCCAGTACGGGTTGGCGCCGAGAGTACCGGCGGCCTTCTCGAGCCGGCGGTCTATGGCTTCGAACGAAAGCCGGATGGCGCGCAGCATCAACGGAAAGCCCATGACGCCGCAAGCGAGCGCGGCGCCCGTCCATCGGAACGAAAATGTGATGCCGAAGAGATCGTAGATTTCTCTTCCGAGAAAGCCCTGCCGCCCGAATGTCAGCAACAGAAAATAGCCGGTTACGACGGGCGGCAGAACGAGCGGCAGATGCAGAAAGCCATCGACGATGATCTTGCCCGGAAAGCGCCAGCGCGCCAGCGCATAGGCGGCGAGAAGCGCGACCGGCAGGCCGACCAGCGTCCCAACGGTGGCGACCCGCATACTCAGCTCGATCGCCTTCCACTCGTCAGGTGAAAATCCAAACACCGGTGTGCCTTTCCTCTCGCCGCTGCGTTGCTCGAACCGTTTGCTATTTGAGGATCGTGAACCCTTGCTTCGTAAAGAACGACTGGGCCTCGGGCGATTTCAAATAGCCGACGAAAGCTTTGGCCGCGTCACCATTCTTGGTCGCGCCGATAATCGCGATTGGATAGATGATCGGCGGGTGCGTGTCTTCTGGGAAGACGTCGACAATCTTAACTTTGGGCTCCGCCGCGGCATCCGTTTCGTAAACAATTCCGAGCGGCGCTTCGCCCTGCGCGACAAGCGCAAGCGCGGCACGGACGTTGTCGGCTTGAGCGACCTTCGGCTCGACAGCTTTCCAAACGCCGAGCTTCTCCAAGGCTGCCGAGCCATACTTTCCTGCCGGAACCGACTTTACGTTCGCCATCGCAAGATGGCCATCGCCGAGCGCCGCCGCTAACGGAAAATCCGTACCGATCTTGAGCGAAACGGTGCTCGCCTTGGGCGCGATCAGAACGAGACGGTTGCCCAGCAGATTGAAGCGCGAGTCATCCTTGATGAGCTTCGCCTTCTGAACGTAATCCATCCAATCGAGGTCAGCGGAGACAAATATATCGGCCGGTGCGGCCTGCTCGATCTGTTTCGCGAGCGCTGACGATCCGGCGTAGGAGATGACGACCTTGCTGCCCGTGCTCTTCTCATACGCGGCCGCAGCACCATCCAATGCGTTCTTGAGGCTCGCCGCCGCAAAGATGGTGAGCGTGGTCGTGTCGGTCTTCTGAGCCTGTGCCTCGACGAAAAGTGCCGAGACCAGCATCATGCCGGCCAGAGCGATCTTGAGCGATAGACGCGAAAAATTGAACGCTGCCTGCATTGCGGACAGTTCCCTTTGCCAGTTGCGATATAGCTGCAAGGATATCTGGCTTCCGGGCGATTGCAAACCGGCCGTTGGCTCACCGTATGGGATTGCCAATGGGATGCGTGAACTGGCCGCAAGAGGCGGTGGTCAGACGATGGCCTTCGCGGCGCCGGAGGGCTGCGAAAGCAGATACGCAAGCTGCTTTAATGCACCAACAAGCGCGTCCCGGTCAGGCGCGACCCCGAGCGAGAGCCGCAACGCTTCGGGCTCGGCCGTGCCAATGGCAAAGACGGATGCCGGCACCACCGAGATGCCTGAGCGGCCTGCGTGCTGTACAAAATCGGTCGCGCGCCAATGCGGCGGCATGCGCATCCAAAGGTGCGAGCCACATTTATCCGCCGCGATCTGAGCGTCGCCGAGCGCCGCCTTCGCGATCTTCTGGCGGGCGATATTCTCGTCACGGATGGCGATCGCGATATCATCGAGGATGCCCGTTGCGATCCAGCGCGAAGCCAAAGCCGCGTTGATCGGAGGCACCATGAGATTGACGGCCCTGATCACCGCCGCGAGCCGTGCTGCCCGTGCCGCGTCCGGCGCGACGATATAGGCGATCCGCAGGGCGGGCGTCGCGCATTTCGACAACGTTGCAA
>JAEWCT010000177.1 GCA_023390485.1 Pseudomonadota bacterium | reverse complement strand
ACCAATTGTCGAATGCGGATTTATCCGCCAATGCCGGACGACCTACGCGACAGCAAAGAGCGGAAGGGCCGAACGTCGAAGGTTATGCCGAAAAATATCCGGGCACCGACACGGTGGCTAAGCCCAGACAACCATCGCATGGGATCACGCAGGGGCGGAACGGCTTTGAGTTGAATTTCAACGATGCCGAGCTTTCCGATCTGGCGAAAGTCATATTGAAGGACACGCTGGGCATCCCTTACGCCTACGATCCCGCCGTGCAGGGACGCGTGACGCTATCGACCGGCGGCGCCGTGTCGCGTGAGGAATTGCTTTCGATACTCGAAAGTACGTTGGCAATGTATCATGGCTCCTTGATCGTCGAGGGAAGCCTCTATCGCATCGTCCCAATGACGGAAGGTAATCTCAAAGCCGTTTCTTCCTTCGACTATGCGAGGGAGCGAGAGTCGGTCGGTCCGGGGTATGGCGTGACGATCATGCCCCTCAAGTTCGTTTCGAGCACGACGATGCAGCGCATGCTCGAGTCCGTATCGGCACGCCAAGACGGACTCGGAGTGAGCGTCGACAAGAACCTGCTCATTATTCGTGGCACAGGCCGCGAGCGTGAATCGCTTCTTCAACTGGCGTCGTCGTTCGACGTCGATTGGATGCGCGGCCAGTCGGCGGGCATCTACGTTCTAAAGAATGCGGCTCCCGATGATGTCATCAAGGAGCTGCAGCAGGTCTTTCAGACCGAGGGGCAGGGCAAGGGTCTCGTCCTCTTTCAGCCGATCGCCCGTTTGAACGCGATCCTGGTCGTGACACAGAAAGTGAAATTTCTGGACGAGACCGAGGCCTGGGTCGCCCGACTCGATCGCGCCGGCGGCGAGGGAGAGGACTTTTACGTCTACCGCGTGGAGAACGGACGGGCCAAGGATCTTGCGGCTTTACTCATGGAGGCGTTCACGGGATCGAACGGAGGCGGTGGCGGCCGTCAAGCCGAGGAGACGCAGGTTGCGCCGACCGAGATCGCCACGAGCATGAGCTCGCAAAGCCGTGGTTTTGGTAGCAGTAACGGCATTGGCGGAGAACGGGAGGCTCAAGCATCCTCTGACAAGCGGGCTGGTGGCAATGCCATTGCGTCACCGACAACGTCATCGCTCGCAGCCGATACGATGGGGATTTCGGGAGGCGGAGGTGGCCAATTGCGCGGGGCGGGGGTTCGCGTCACGCCGGATGAGCGCAACAACAAGCTGCTCATCAAGGCGTCGGGCGCCGACCTGCGGAGAATCCTCAGCATTTTGCGCCGGATTGATCAGCCGCCCTTGCAGGTGCTGATCAATGCCACGCTGGCGGAAGTGACGCTCAATGATAATCTCAAGTATGGTGTGCAGTTCTTCCTGCAGAAGAACGGCGGAAAGAGCGGCGGTCTTGGCTTCACGAACGGATCTCAGATCGAAATTTCGCCGTCCGCGCCCGGCCTGAACTTCATTGTCGGCAACATCGCCTCGAACCCGCGAGTCGTGCTCGATGCGCTGGCAACCGAAACCGCAGTGCGTGTCGTCTCGTCGCCGGCGGTCGTGGTGCTTCACAATCAGACGGCGACCCTACAGGTCGGCGACGAGGTTCCGATCACCACGCGGCAGGCGACGAGCGTCATCAATCCCGACTCTCCGGTCGTGAACGAGATCACGTTCAAGAACACCGGCGTGATCCTGAAGGTGACGCCCAGGATCAATTCGAACGGTCTCGTGACGATGGAGATCGAGCAGGAGATCAGCGCCGTGACCGGTGCCACAAGTACAGAGACGTTGACGCCGACCATATCGCAGCGTCGCATCGCCAGTACGATTGCGGTGCAAAGCGGACAAATGGTCGTGCTCGGCGGTCTCATCAGCGAGCAGGTCGATCGCGAGAAGAAGCGCGTTCCAGTCGTCAGCAAGATTCCTTACCTCGGCGACTTGATCGGCAATACGACCAACGGCAGATCCAGAGCAGAACTCGTCGTGTTCTTGCGGCCCACCGTCATCCACGATCCTCAGGACGCAAGCAACGCAGCAGAGGCGGTTCGCAGCGGAATGCAGTCATTGGCGCCACGGGCCGCGGCTTGGGACACCCAGATCGAAAATCGCAAGATCAAATAGCTGGCTCAACCGCCGAACAGCATCAAAGATCGGTTCAGGGGAAGGGCGCGACAGCGCTTGCGCACCAGACGAGCCAGGTCGACGGCCCAAGGAAGACCCCGAAGGGGATTGCCGTCGATCCTTCTATGGCGCGGAGGTTTCGCGCATTGGCAAAAAGCACGTAGAGGAACGCCAGTCCGCATGATAGCAGCAACACGTGGCCCAGTCCCTCGTAGCCGGTCCACGCGCCTGCAGCTCCGGCGAGCTTGACGTCGCCGAAGCCTAGGCCTTCGCGTCGCCGCCAACGTCGATACAACTCCCTGATGCCGTAGAGTGCAGACGCGCCGAGTGCGGCCGCTCCAAGATTCATTAGAACGGCTTCGCCGCCGGAAGTGGAGCCGCTGCCGAAGCCGTGCGCGATGAGCAGCCCGGCCGGGATCGCGGGTAGCGATAGGATATCGGGTATGATGAAGTGCTCCGCATCGATCGCCGCGATGGCGAGCATCGACCATCCCAACAAACATGAGACGAGCGCAACGTCAGGGGAGAAAACGGCGACTGAGACGGTGGCGATGAGAACAACCAGCGCAGCGAGTAGTGTAAACTTTTGTCGTGGTGTCATCTCACTCTCTTTGAAACGCGGGCCATGCGCCGTCATAAAGCTTAGCCATGACGCTGAGATCAAGACTTCGGGAAGAGGCCTGGCAGCAACGATTGCCGCTCGGACGGCCTTTGATCCGGCATTAGCCACGCTGCGGTCATTCCAACAGCTTGAGCAACGACAGAACCGGTCGCGGGTTTGCTAACGCATCGAGCGGCGTCTCGCTGTCCCGTCAGAGCCACAGCGAAGCGGAGGCGTGAACGGGCGTAGTTCAAGGAAAATTCGATGAAACCTACGCGAACATGGATACTCGTTACGGATGGCGGCCATGCACGGATCCTGGAAGCATTGGGCCGAGGTAAAAACGTTCACGTCTTTTCGGAAGCCAACCTGAACAATACTCCGAGCCATCTGAAATTCAGGGATAAGGTTGTCCGGGTACATGAATCTCTCGGTTACACGCGCCATTCGATCGAGCCGAGGCAGGATTTGCACCGCGCGCTCGAGGTTCTCTTCGCAAGCCAGCTTGGAGAAATGCTCGGCGGATATGCGGCAAGCAACGCATTTGATCGACTTGTCGTGGTCGCACCGCCGACGATGCTCGGTCAATTGCGTAAGGTTCTACCTTCCAATACGCGCGAAAAGATTGTTGCGGAAATCGACAAGGATTTGACCCGCTTTCGTGTCAGCGAAGTCGTTTCGCGTATCCAGAAAGTGGCCATGCTTTAACCCTGCAAGATCCCCGCCAAGCAGATTGGCGGGACGCTATTTCGTGCTGCCCGGGGCATAGGGTGAGCCCGCGCCAGTATCCTTCAGCAGCAGCACGAGCGGGATCAACACGAGAAAACTCAGCGTGATGAAGCCGAAGGCCTCGATGAAGCCGATCATCATCGACTGGCGCATGAGCTCAGCGCCGAGCAGCTGCTGCGCACGCGGATCTGAGGCCGATATCCCGGCCGCGTTGAACCATGCATGAAGCGCGGGATTGTAAGGATTGAGTGCGCCGCCGAGCGTTTGCCAATTCTGCTGCGAAGCGCGCGTCAGGATCGTTGCGGCGATTGCGATGCCGAGCGACCCGCCGATCGTCCGGGCGATGTTGAAGATGCCGGCAGCCTGGTCCGACGCGTCCTTTGGTAAGGTCTGGTAGGCAAGCGTCGAAAGCGGCACGAAAATCATGCCCATGCCGATCCCCTGCACGATGGTCGGCAGAATAATCCAGAAGTTATCGATTTCGAGATTGTACGTCCTCGTCGTCACATACGTACCGACGGTGGACAAGACGAGGCCGAAAAAGACGAGCCAACGTGAATCGACGTGCGAGATCAGCGCCGCGACGACGACCATGCCGATCATGACGGCGATGCCGCGGGGTGCCATCACGAGGCCTGCGGTGCTTGCGGGATAGCCGAGAAGGTGTTCGAGAAAGAGCGGTTGCAGCGCGATCGTGCTCAGCATTCCGACGCCGAACGCCATGATGAGAAAAGACGACGTCGCGAGGTTACGATCCTTCAAGAGGTTGAGCCTCAAGATTGCATCAGGCCGGTTGTAGCTTCTGATGACGAAAACAGCGAGGCACACGGACGATACGATGCCTAAAAATACGATCAGAGGCGATTGCAGCCAGTCCTCGACATTGCCGCGATCGAGCAGCAGCTGCAGGCTGCCGACGCCGATGGCCAGAAGAGCGGCGCCGAGCCAGTCGATCGGCACTCGCAGGGCCTTAGTC
>JAEWCT010000285.1 GCA_023390485.1 Pseudomonadota bacterium | reverse complement strand
CCGTCGAGCCGGTCGCCGTATAGCAGACGATGGCGCCGAGCCGCACCGTGTCGGCGATGGCGGACGCGGCCGCTGCGATGGCGTCGGCGCCCGTCGGCTGGGGTTCCGTCTGCGTCGCATAGAGCATCGGCTCGTAGACAGGATCGTGCTCAACCTGGATCGCGATCTTGTCCATCATCTGGATGGCTTCGACCGGATATTGCCCAACCGCGCTTTCCGCCGACAGCATGATGGCGTCGGCGCCGTCGAATACGGCGGTGGCGACGTCGGAGACTTCAGCGCGCGTCGGCATGGGTGAAGAAATCATGCTTTCGAGCATCTGCGTCGCGATGACGACGGGCTTGCCCGCTGCGCGCGACAAACGCGTGATACGCTTCTGGATGCCCGGAACTTTCTCGACCGGCATTTCGACACCGAGATCGCCACGCGCGACCATGATGCCGTCGGACGCCGCGATGACGTCCTCGAGCTGGGCAACGGCCGACGGCTTCTCGATCTTCGACATGATGGCGGCGCGAGAGCCGATCAGCTTTCTGACCTCGTGAACGTCTTCGGCGCGTTGAACAAACGACAGCGCCACCCAATCGACACCGAGTTTCAGCGCGTGCGCGAGATCGAGCTTATCCTTTTCAGTGAGCGGACTGATGGGCAGAAGCGTGTCAGGCATGGAGATGCCCTTGCGGCTCGCCAGCATGCCGCCGGTCAACACTTCGGCCTTGATCTGCACGGGCGATTTATCGACGACGCGCATCCGCAGCTTGCCGTCGTCGAGGACCAGGATGTGGCCCGGTTCGATGGCGTCGAAAATCTGGCTGTGGGGCAGGTGGACGCGTGCTTCAGTGCCGAGAGTTGCGCCGCGATCGAACTTGAAGATCGATTTCGCCGCCACGTTGACGCGGCCGGTGGCGAAATTGCCAATGCGGAATTTCGGGCCCTGAAGATCGGCGAGGATGCCGATCGAATGGCGATGACGGGCCGCGCAGGCGCGGACGGCATTGTAAAGCGTCTTCGAGCCATCGTGCGTCGAATGGCTCATGTTGATGCGGAAGACGTCGACGCCCGCAATGAACAACCGCTCGATTGCTTCCGGAGCAGCAGACGCGGGACCGAGCGTCGCTACAATTTTGACCCGCCTGTTACGTCTCATTTGTCTGCTTTTCCTTGCCCGGGATCCGTAAGGCGAATGGTCCACTCCTTCGCCTCGCCCGTATCTACTTCAAAAAAACCCGTGCGCTTATATCCGCGTTTTGCGCAATCCTGAACCCCCCTGATGGCGAAGGATTTTTCCGTCGTGCACATATCATTTTTGCCGCCCCACTCGCCACCGCGGTCATAGTCAACGGCGTGGACGTAGACGAAGCGGCTCGGCAATCCGCCCTTGAGCAGGGTTTCGCAGGTCTGCGAGGCTATGTTCCACCAGCCCTCGGTCGCCCAGCCGGATGTGTCCTGATATCCGATCGCCACACCGACCCGGCTCGAGGTGGCGTTGCATAACTTCAGGTCGGCGTGCGCCGCAGTCGCGTAAAGGAAAAAGCCCAACGTGAGAGCAAAGTTCCGCTGGAGCGCGGGCATGCTGAAGCGGAGTTGCAAGTCAGGGCCTCCGGTCTCGAAGAGGAGCATTCCGGTCGTCACCCCAATCCTTCACCAATGTCGCTCGCACTTTACGGATCAACGAGAATGACCCGGAAATCGTTGACGTTGGTTTGGGTGGGGCCACAAAGAATGAGGTCGCCAAGCGAACGGAAGAATGCGGTGGAGTCGTTGTTCTCCAGGAACTTGGCGGCATTGAGATTGGCCGTTTCCGCGCGCTTCAGCGTATCGGGGAATACCATTGCGCCGGCCGGGTCGCCCGCGTTACCGCCGCCACCATCGATACCGTCGGTATCCCCAGCGAGGCCGGCAATTCCAGGTGTTCCGTTAAGGGCCAGCACGAGACCAAGGGCATATTACTGGTTTGGGCCGCCGGAGCCGTCGCCACGAACCGTGACCGTCAGTTCGCCGCCTGACATGATGGCGATCTTCTCGTGCTTGCGCTTGGCTTCGAGCGCCATCTCGGCGTGAACGCGTGCGACGTCGCGCGCTTCGCCTTCGAGGTCGTCGCCGAGCGAGACGACGCGATAGCCGTGCTCGCGGGCGATAGCCGCCGCGGCTTCTATGGATGCTCTCGGCGCGGCGACGATCTTGTAAGATGAGTTCGCGAGCTTCGGATCGCCCGCCTTCAGCGTTTCATTGCGCGGATCGGCAAGGGCTTTCGCAATTTCAGGCGCGGGCGTGATTTTCCACTTCTCGAGGACGGCGCGGGCGTCGGCGAGCGTCGAACGGTCGGCGACCGTCGGGCCGGAGCCGATCTCGTCAGGGTTGTCGCCCGGCACATCGGAAATCGCGAGCGTCAGAAGGCGGGCCGGATAGACGGCGGCTGCGAGCTTGCCGCCCTTGACTTCCGAGAGATGCTTGCGGACGCAATTCATCTCGGAGATCGGCGCTCCGGATTTCAGAAGCTGCTTCGTCAGGGCCTGCTTGGCTTCGAAGCTGACGCCTTCGACAGGGGCGGCCCAGATGGCGGAGGCGCCGCCGGACAACAGGCAGAGCACGAGGTCGTCGGGGCCTGCACTCTTGGCGAGCGCGATCGCACGCTCGGCGCCGACGATCGAGTTGGCATCGGGAACGGGGTGACCCGCTTCGAGGACCTTGATGATCCCGGTCGGCAGGCCGAAGCCATGCCGCGTGGAGATGAGACCCGAAATCTTGCTCTCTTGGCCCATAGCGATGTAGTGCGCCTCGGCGGCGACAGCCATCGCGGCGGTGCCCTTACCGGCGCCGATCACGATGATCCGGCCGCCCTTCGGGACGGGCGGGAGGTGCGGCGGCAGGCAGACCGATGGATGGGCTGTCCGATGTGCGGCTTCGAACAGCGTGCTCAAAGTCTCGCGAACGCCGCCGTACGAGCCGTCTGTCATCGTATCTCCCTGGCCATTCCTGGCTGATTTGTGATTGTTGGTGTTGGTTTGCGCAAACGCCTGACGCCCGTCAAGGCATCAGAGGCCGCAGCCGGGCGCCGGGTTTCGCTCAGGGGGGTTCGGCGGGGCTTTCGGACTGCCGGCGGGGAGCTTATGTCGTAGGAGCGTTTGGCGACGCCCCGAAGACACGAGGAGCCTAAAATGAAGACATTCGATCCGCAGACGACGA
>JAEWCT010000283.1 GCA_023390485.1 Pseudomonadota bacterium | reverse complement strand
GTATGAGACTCTCGGCTGCGGCCCTGACGACGATCTCCTCGTTGAAGCTCCAGAGATCTTCGAGGCTGCCGCCGCCGCGCGCGACGATCAGCACGTCGGGACGCGGAATTCTGCCGCCCGCTGCGAGCGCGTTGAAACCGCGGATGGCGGCGGCGACCTCAGCGGCGCTGCCTTCGCCCTGCACGCGCACCGGCCAAATCAGCACGCGGGCCGGATAGCGCTCGTTGAAACCGTGCAGCATGTCGCGAATGACGGCGCCCGTCGGCGACGTGACGATGCCCACGACCTTCGGCAGGAAGGGGCGCTGCTTCTTGCGCGCCTCGTCGAAGAGGCCTTCGGCTGCGAATTTGCGCTTGCGCTCTTCGAGCAGCGCCATCAGCGCGCCGGCGCCTGCGGGTTCCAGTGCCTCGATGACGATCTGGTATTTCGACGACCCGGGAAACGTCGTGATCTTGCCTTGGGCGATGACTTCCATGCCCTCTTCCGGCTTGAAGCGAAGCCGGCCGAAGGAGCCCTTCCAGATCACGGCCTCGATCTTCGCCTTGTCGTCCTTCAGGGCAAAGTAGCAGTGACCGGATGCGTGGGGCCCGCGGTAGCCCGAAATTTCGCCCTTGAGGCGCACATAGCCGAAGCCGTCCTCGAGGGCGCGCTTGATCGCGCCGGACAGTTCGGACACCGAAAATTCCGGGGCGTTGGCGCCCGGGCGGGCTTCGTTCGTGTTGGGAATGGAATTCAATAGCTTACTGTTCTGTTTCGCGGTCTTGCTTGTTTCACGTTCGATGCTACACCCGATGCTACACCGAGGCCCGGATTGCAACAGGCGACCTGATGAACGTCCTTCTCCTCGGCTCGGGCGGTCGCGAGCATGCGCTTGCGTGGGCCTTGAGCGCGAGTCCTCTTCTGACAAAACTCTTCTGCGCGCCAGGCAACGCCGGGATCGCCGAAGTGGCGCAATGTATCCCTATCGATCCGGGCGACCAAGTACGCATCATACAGTTCTGCCGCGATGAGCGAATCGAACTCGTCGTGATCGGGCCCGAAGCGCCACTGGTCGCAGGCCTGGGCGATGCCCTGGGTGAGTCCGGTATTCGCACTTTCGGCCCCTCGAAGCGTGCAGCGCAGCTCGAAGGCTCCAAAGGTTTCACCAAAGATCTTTGTCGCGCTGCGGGCATCCCGACGGCGGCATATGGGCGCTTCAGCGACGCGCAATCGGCGAAGGCGTTTCTCGCCAGCCAGAGCCTGCCCATTGTCGTCAAAGCCGACGGCTTGGCGGCTGGCAAAGGCGTCGTCATCGCCGCGACGCGCGAAGAAGCCGAAGCAGCGGTCGACGCGTGTTTCTCGGGCAGCTTCGGCTCGGCCGGAGCCGAACTCGTCATCGAGGAATTCCTGCACGGCGAGGAAGCCAGCTTCTTTGCACTCTGCGATGGAACGACAGCGCTGGCGCTCGCAACGGCGCAAGATCACAAGCGCGTCGGCGACGGCGATACCGGACCGAACACCGGCGGAATGGGGGCCTATTCCCCGGCTCCGATCGTCACGCCCGACATGCATGACCGCGTGATGCGCGAGATCATCGAGCCGACGGTGAAGGAAATGGCGGCGCGGGGCATGCCGTTCAAGGGCGTCCTTTTCGCGGGGCTTATGATCACGGCGACCGGGCCGAAGCTCATCGAATACAACGTGCGTTTCGGGGATCCCGAAACACAGGTTTTGATGATGCGGCTCAAATCGGATCTGCTCTCGGCGTTGCTCGCGACGACCGACGGCGTGCTTGCGAACTTCGATCTTAGATGGAGCGATGACGCTGCCCTGACGGTTGTTATGGCCGCCAACGGCTATCCTGGAACGCCGCAAAAAGGCACCGAGATCAAGGGCCTGGATCAGGCGCGCGCCGTTCCGAACGTTGAAATATTCCACGCTGGCACCCGTCGCGACGGCGCGCGTCTTATTGCGGACGGCGGCCGAGTGCTAAACGTTACCGGCCGCGGCAAGACAATTGCTGAGGCGCGCGACGCGGCCTATGCGGCGATAGCGAAAATCGACTGGCCGGGTGGGTTCTACCGCAAGGACATCGGCTGGCGGGCGTTGCAGCGAACCGAGACTTAAGGCAAGTCGCGTTAACGGCGGACAATGGTATAGCGGCATCGCATGACCGTTCTGAAGCCCCAAGCATCGTCGCCGAACGGCAGCCAGCCGGCACAAAAGCCGACGATCGGCCTCGCACTCGGCGGCGGGGGCGCACGCGGGCTCGCGCATGTCGCCATGATCGAGGCGTTCGACGAACTCGGCATCAAGCCCGACGTGATCGCAGGAACGTCGATCGGCGCGGTCTACGGCGCCGCTTATGCATCAGGAATGTCGGGCCGCGATTTGCGCGATCACACGCGCTTCATCCTATCGCAGCGCTTGGGTCTGATCCGCGATCTCTTCACGAAGACGGCGCAGCCCTTTCAGCGATTGCTCAGCGTCTTTGGCGCGCGCAACGCCATTCTCGACCCGTTCAGCGTTCTCGACCTCATTCTGCCGAAAGAGGTGAAGGAGACCTTTGCCGATTGCAAAATTCCGCTGAAGGTCGTTGCGTCCGACTTCTACGATCAGGAACCGAAAGTTTTTACTGAAGGCCCGCTCAGAACGGCCGTTGCAGCGAGCATGGCGCTGCCTGTCCTCTTTCAACCTGTCGTTCTCGAGGGCCGCGCGCTGATCGACGGCGGCTTGACGAACCCGTTGCCTTTCGACCTGCTGCTTCCCGAAACCGACATCGTTGTTGCTATCGACGTTTCGGGCTCGCCCGTTGTGGATGCGAAGCGCGTTGCACCGACGGCGTTCGCGGCCCTTTTTTCGAGCGCATTTCTGTTCGAGCGCACGATCATCGAGGAAAAGCTCAAGGCCAAGAAGCCGGATATTTTCATCCGCGCCGGAACCAGCAATTTTCAAGTGCTCGATTTCCTGAAGTGCGACGACATTCTCGCGGCGGCGCAACCCGCGAAGGAGCGGCTGAAGCAGCAGCTTCAGCGCGTGCTGTCGGTCGAGACGCTGCCTGTGCTCGAGGATACCGAGCCCATTCAAAAGACGATCGCCGCGCCAAAACGTCCGAAACTCCGGCTGCTTCCGCGTCCGCGCAAAACGCCGCGAGTCTGAATAAGCGCAACACCCATTGTCGTCCCGGGCGAGCCAACTTGCGAGACCCGGGACCCACCTTTCATCGCGGCCCTGGGTCCCGGCTCTACGCTGCGCTTCGGCCGGGATGACAGCGGGAAGATCAGTGTTTTCCCTCTCCCCATTCCTTCAATGGGGAGAGGGTTAGGGT
>JAEWCT010000083.1 GCA_023390485.1 Pseudomonadota bacterium | reverse complement strand
CATCGCTGACGCAGTTTCTAGCCCAACTTCCCGCCGCCGACCCCGAGGTCAAACGCGACATGGAGCACGGCCGCGACGAAGTTCGCGTGATGACCGTGCACGGTGCGAAAGGGCTCGAAGCGCCGATCGTGTTTTTGCCGGATACCTGCACCACGTCCTCCGGCGAAGACGCATCTTCACGTCTCGTGAAGCTTGGTGGCCGCCCCGACACGGAGGGGACAGCAGAACCCATCGTCTGGAGCGTCAAAGGAACGTCGCGCGTTCCCGCCGTCGAAGCCGCGCGCCGGGAGCGGGAGGCGGCCGACAAGGAAGAGCGCAATCGCCTCCTCTACGTCGCGATGACGCGCGCACGAGACAGGCTCTACATCGCCGGCTTCGAAACCAAACGCGGCCGTGCCGCGGGCTGCTGGTACGATGTCGCGACGGAAGCGCTGCTACCGTCCATGGAGGAAATCGATCTCGGCGATGGGAGAAAAGCCTGGCGTATGGAAGCGCCGCAAATTGCGGAGCCAAAAAAATCCGCGAACGTCGCATCCACGGACTTGACCGCTGTCACGCGCCCTGAGTTCGCGACACGCCGCGCCCCTGCCGAGCCCAAACTTTCGGTGCCGCTCGCTCCGTCGCGGCTCGAACCTTATGCACCCGACGCCGAAGGCGAGCCGCTCGCCCCCGCCAAACGCGACGCCGCTGCAACGAACGATAATCCCTCGCCGCTGAGTGTTGGCGGCGCCAATCGGTTCTTGCGCGGAACGATCACGCACGCGCTTCTCCAGCATCTGCCGTCGATCGCCAATGGAAAGCGCGAGATGATCGCGACCGCCTTTGTCGACAAACGCGGCGCGGCGCTGCCGCCAAGAGTGCGCGCGAGCATTGTGAAGGAAACGCTCGATATTCTCGCCGACGCGACGTTCGCACCAATCTTCGGACCCGACAGCGTTGCAGAAGCCCCGATCGCCGCCGTCATCCCCAGGCCGCACGGCAAAGGTCCGGCTCTCGACCTTTCGGGACAAATCGATCGCCTGGCGCTGACCGGAAGTGAAGTGCTGATCATCGACTACAAGACCAACCGGCCGCCCCCTGCCGAGGTGCACCAAGTTGCAGACGCCTATCTTTACCAGCTTGCGGCATATCGGCTGGCACTCGGAGAAATCTACCCTGGCCGGACTGTGCGGGCCGCGCTGCTCTGGACCGATGGCCCCCGACTCATGAACATACCGGGCGACGTCCTCGATCACTACACGGGGCGCCTTTGGGACCTGGAACTGGGCAGTCTTGACGCCTCTTGACCTAATCCCTACTTCATGGATCGGCTTTTCTTTTGCACGCCGACGGCGGCAAATCGGGATCCGGCCGGTAAATCAGGCCCGGAAATGGAGCATAATCAAATGTCTAACGCAGTGACAGACGCAAGCTTCGAAGAGGAAGTTCTGAAGTCCAGCGAGCCGGTCCTGGTCGATTTCCACGCGACGTGGTGCGGGCCGTGCAAGGCCATGGCTCCGGCGCTAGATCAGGTCGCTAAGGAAATGACCGGGAAAGTCAAAGTCGTGAAGGTCGACGTCGATGCGAACCCGCAGGTCACTGGCCATTACGGTATTCGTGCCATGCCGACGCTGCTGATCTTCAAGGGCGGTAAGGTTGCGGCCCAGCATACCGGCGCGATCGTGCAGAAGAAGAAGCTCGAAGACTGGATCAACTCCAGCGTCGCCGCCGCTGTCTGAGACGGCGTTCAGTACGGAATTGAAAAACCCCGCTCAACGCGGGGTTTTTTGTTTTTTGACTTCCCGAGATCCGGCGATCAGTCGGTAATCTTTTCCGCCGACGGCACGACGACAGCGAACATATCGTTGAGCGCCACGAGGCTCGCTTCGTGAAGCTCCTTCGCCGAAACGACGCCGCCGCAAGGATTGGGAAGCGAGCGGGTCGCCGTTGCATTCCCGACGACCGTCGCACGATAGCCGTGGTTGAATGCGGCGCGCGCCGTCGAATTCACGCACACGTGCGTCATGAACCCGGCAATCGCCAGATCTTCGACCCCCAAGCCTTTGAGAAGATCATCGAGGTTCGTTTTTTCGAACGAGCTTGGATAGTTCTTCACGACGACAGGCTCGCCGGGTTTAGGAGCGACAACGTCGGCGATCGCGCCGATCCGATCCGTCACGTCGTAAGGCGACCCGGCGCCGGCATCATGCTGAATGTGAATGACCGGGCGTCCGGCATCGCGATAGCGCTTCAGCAGGCCCTGACATTCGACAAGCGCAGGCTCGACGCCCTCGAGCTGCATGATACCCTCGCGATACGTATTCTGGCAGTCGATAAGGATCAACGCCGAGTTGGCGATGCGCGCCGGCGTATAGCCAAGCCCTGCGATGTCGCGCAGCGTCCTTGAAACGGTCATCGGTTATTCTCCGGAATGAAATGATTGCTCTGCCCTACATGGGCGGATGTTCAACGCCGCTCGGCGGCGGACCCAGCGCATCGAGTTCGTCGTTTTCGGCATCCGAGTAGATACGCGACCGGGTCAGAAAACGAACGCCTTCCGGACTTTCAACGGAAAAACCCGATCCCCGCCCCGGCACCACATCGATGATCAGGTGCGTGTGCTGCCAGTATTCGAATTGGGACTTGCCCATGTAGAACGGCTGGCCGCCGCTCTCGCCGATGTACACGTCCTGCGCGCCGACCTTGAACTCGCCCCGCGGATAGCACATTGGCGCACTGCCGTCGCAGCAACCACCCGACTGATGGAAGAGCAGCGGCCCATGAATGCCTTCAAGCTTCTTGATGAGTGTCAAGGTATCCGGCGTCGCCGTCACGCGATTGACCATTTGGCTCTCCGATTGAGAAAAGGGCACGCACCGAGTTCGGCGCATGCCCTTCGATCTGCGGCTTAACCAGGCATCAGAAGAAGCCGAGCGCCTTCGGGCTGTAGCTGACGAGCATGTTCTTCGTCTGCTGATAATGGTCGAGCATCATCTTGTGCGTCTCGCGGCCAATGCCCGACTGCTTGTAGCCACCGAATGCGGCGTGCGCCGGATAAGCGTGGTAGCAGTTGGTCCAGACGCGGCCGGCCTTGATGGAGCGGCCCATGCGATAAGCCCGCGTTCCGTTACGCGTCCACACGCCCGAACCGAGGCCGTAGAGCGTGTCGTTGGCGATTGCCAGCGCTTCCGCGTCGTCTTCGAAGGTTGTGACGGAAACGACCGGCCCGAAGATTTCCTCTTGGAACACGCGCATCTTGTTGTGGCCTTCGAGCACAGTCGGCTCGACGTAGTATCCGCTTGCAAGCTCGCCGCCGAGGTTGGCGCGATGGCCACCCGTCAGCACGCGCGCGCCTTCGCCCTTGCCGATTTCGATATAGCTCAGGATCTTTTCAAGCTGATCGTTGGAGGCCTGCGCGCCGATCATCGTCGAGGCATCCATCGGATGGCCCTGCTTGATCTTTACGACACGTTCCAAAGCCCGCTCCATGAATTTCTCATAGATCGAACGCTGAATGAGCGCGCGGCTCGGGCATGTGCAAACTTCGCCCTGGTTCAACGCAAACATCGTGAACCCTTCGAGGCACTTGTCGAAGTACTCGTCGTCGGCGTCCATGACGTCGGCAAAGAAGATGTTCGGCGACTTGCCGCCAAGTTCCAGCGTGCAAGGAATGATGTTTTCCGATGCATACTGCATGATGAGGCGACCCGTCGTCGTCTCGCCGGTGAACGCGATCTTGGCGATGCGCTTGTTCTGAGCGAGCGGCTTGCCGGCCTCGACGCCGAAGCCGTTGACGACGTTCAACACGCCTTCGGGAATGAGGTCTGCGATCATTTCCGCGAGAACCATGATCGACATCGGGGTCTGTTCGGCGGGCTTCAGCACGACGCAGTTACCGGCAGCAAGCGCGGGCGCGAGCTTCCAGACGGCCATCAACAACGGGAAGTTCCACGGAATGATCTGGCCGACGACGCCGAGCGGCTCGTGGAA
>JAEWCT010000059.1 GCA_023390485.1 Pseudomonadota bacterium | reverse complement strand
ACACTGACCCGCGCCGCGACTTTATCGAGGAAAGGCCGCGCTGCATCCTGCGCCTTCGGCGAAAGCTCTTTCGCTGCCTCGAGGACATCAGGCAGCCGTCCGTCGTTCAGCGCGACCTGCATGCGCCCGACGATGGCCTCGGTGCTCTTGTCGTCAGGCTTGAGATCGACGCGCCGCACGCGAACCACCGATTTCGCACCAGCCCACAAGCGATCGACGACCGTCGCATTATCGGGTTCGGCATCGGCGTCGATGGCGTTGTCGGCGGCAGATCTGAAATCCTTGGTGAGGTCTGCAAGCGACGGAACACCGGTCTCCTTCAAGCTCTCGAGAACCGATAGATCGACGGTATTTCCGGCCACTTTCTTCACGTCCGCGAGCTGGGCCGAAAAGTTCTGTCCGCTGTCGAGCGCACGCCGCAAGTTCTGCAATTCGAGTGCGAGCACGACACGCTGTGCACTTTCCTGCCGCGCGGCGTCACCTTGCACAACGCCCTGCACGCTCTTCTCGAGAGCGGCCGTTCGATCCGTGAGAGGCTGAACGGCAGCTGTGATGTCCGCCGGTTTGGCCGCCGCCGTCTTCAAGCCCTCGAATGAGGCCTTGAGGCTCTGTGTTTCGTCCTGAGCGACCTTCAGATCAGCCGCAACATGATCGGTCGCAGTTTTGACCGCTCCGATTTCGGTCTCGATACGAACGTTGTCCGTCTTTAGCCCGGCCACATCCTTATCGATGCGTTGCGTTCCGGCGCGCGCGGTCTCGCTGGCTTCAGTCGCCGCTTGCACGCGGCCCTCGACGTCCTTGGCGACGCTGACGCGCAATGCGGTGAGCTGTGTCGAAAGGCTCGTTTCGAGATCGGAAACCTTGCCCGTCAACGCTGCGAGTTGCTCGATGCGGTTGGCATTGGGATCGTTGACGCCGGCGTCGGCGAGCGCCTTGAACTTCTCCTCGACCTTGCCGACGCGCTCGATGAGCTGCGGCGATCCGGCATCCGAGGCCGCCGACGCGAGCGCTGCCTTCGTCTCCGCGACAAGGCGATTCTGACTTTCCGTGATGGCCGGAATTTTCTTTGTTTGCGTCTCGAGGTCGGAGAGGCGGAATTCGATGCTGCTCAAGTCGGGCGCGGGTGCAGGCACACTCTGCGCTTTCTCGATCGCCGCGAGGCGCTGCGAGAGCGCGGCAACCACATCGTCCGATCCTCTGAATCCAAGCTGCGGAAGCCCCCATTGGTAGGCGAGTAGCGCGAGGGCGCCACCGGCTATGCCCGCCGCGAGATGACTAAAAAATCCGCCGCGCTTCCGGATGACGATATCCTCCTCGTCATCGTCGTCGCGCACTCCACCGGCGCCCGTTGGCGATGCACCGGCGGAAGCAGATGATTTCGCGCCATCGCTCTTTAAGAATTTGGGTGTCGAAGTTTCGGCCTTGGCGTCAGCGTCGGCAGACGTCTCCGCGTAGGATCGCGCCGATGCGGGCAAAGGCACATCGGCGCCGAGAGCCTTTGCCGTCTCCGGCGAGGTCCCACCCTTCGCGGGTGTATTTCCAATCTCAGTCGCCTTGAGGTCGAGCGTCGCATAGGGCCGTTTTCCGGCGCTTGATCCTGCACTCGATTTGTCGTCTGCCATCGAAGCTTTTGCCTCCACACGAAACTCGCGTATGCCATCTGAACCCGGACGGTAACCGGGCATTCAGTCAAAATTTTTGTCTGTTGAGAAAGCTCTGAAGCCGGGGCATCTAACCGGCCGGTACGCGCCTTATTACTCCGCTTTCGAATTTGCCGCGAGACGTTTTACGAGCGCAATCATTTCTTCAAGATTAGGATGTGAAGCGACCAGCACGTTATAGCCTATTTCCGGTTGCCCCAAGGCCTCTGCCACCCGCGGAGAAAGACAGAGATGGGTTACGCCGGAAAGTTGTACCGGCAGCGACAAATCTCCGACGAGGCGCACCCAGGTCTCGGCCGTGCGCGGCGACATCAGCGTGACAGCGTCGATATTGCCGTTTTGCAGCGCCTTGATGACCTCGGGATTTAAGCGTTCAGCAGCAACCGACCGGTAAGCCTTCGCCGCCCGGACATGGATCCCGGCGTTCGCCAGCGCCCCTACGATATCGAAGGCAATGACATCTCCCCGCAGGTAAAGTGGACGTTCGCCGAGCTCCGCCCGCCGCGAAGCGAGAATAGGCACGAGGTCCGAGCCCGTTCCCGGACCTTCAATGACTTTCGTGAATCCGATTTCCCGCGCCACCGCGCCCGTACCGGGCCCAACGGCAAAAAGTGGCAGATCGATTGCCGTCTTCAAGTCGGCCGTCAACGCATTGCGGCTCGTCGCGATCAGCGCCGTCGCATCACGAAGAATGTCGCCGGGAATAGCCTCGGGCACGATCTCGATGAGCGGCGAGAGCGTGACACGCCAGCCCAGCGCTTCAATGCGCGACTTGAGTGGCTCGGCATCGCCGAGAGGCCGCGTGATGACCACATGCATCAGGCGTTCGATCGAAGAAGAATGGCGGGATCTGCCTTGGTGAGAATCTGGTCCGCTGCGGCGAGGCCGAGATCGGAAGCGTTCTCCGGCAGCCCGCCACGCGAAACGTTGTAGCTTCTGCTGCCATCCACCGACAGGATTTGTCCGCGAAAGAGCAATTCGCCGGCGTTGATCTGAGCGTAACCGGCGATGGGTGTGCGGCACGAGCCCTCCATCCGCGCAAGGAACGTGCGCTCGGCCGTAGCAGCCACAGCAGTTTCCGGATCGTTCAGCGGTGCGATCAGCGCCGCCGTCGCTTCGTCGCCATCGCGAATTTCAAGCGCGATAACGCCCTGCGCCACGGCAGGCAGCATGTGATCGATTGAAACAGGCGCCGTAATGCGATCCTGCATGCCGAGCCTCTTCAAACCCGCAACGGCGAGAAACGTCGCCTCGGCGACGCCTTCTTCGAGCTTGCGCAGCCGCGTCTGCACGTTGCCGCGAAACTCGACAACCCGAAGATCCGGCCGCGCATTGAGAACCTGCGACTTCCGCCGCAACGACGACGTGCCGACAACCGCATTCAATGGAAGCGAATTGAAATCCGCATGCCGCAACGAAATGAAGGCATCGCGCGGATCTTCGCGCGGCAGGACGGCGCCGACGGCGAGCCCGCCGGGAAGAACCGTCTGCATGTCCTTCATCGAATGAACACCAACATCGACCTCATTCGCGAGGAGGGCGTCTTCGATTTCTTTGGTAAAGAGACCTTTGCCGCCGACATCGGCCAGCGGCCGGTCGAGCACGCGATCGCCCGTCGTCTTGATGACGTTGATGCTTATGGCGCTCTCGGGCAGTCCATGCGCGGCCATCAGGCGCGCCCTGACTTCATGCGCCTGGGCAAGTGCCAAAGGCGAGCCTCGAGTGCCGATACGTATGCGCGTCGCTTGCAAAAAGGTCTCTCCGGATGCTAGGCGGGCGCTCGTGTCCGTGTTTCGGGTCAAAGAGTGCCGT
>JAEWCT010000052.1 GCA_023390485.1 Pseudomonadota bacterium | reverse complement strand
GGATGCGATTGCCCCGCCGTACGTCGACGACCTCACCTTACAAAATAGCTTCAAGAATTGCGCCGGCATCGCTTGCCATGGCGGCCGCCGCGGTGGTGAGTATTGGGCTGTTCGCGCCATCCTCTGCCGCTCTCGCCGATACCGCGGGCCAAACCATTCAGACCCCCTTCGGGAATGCGCCCATCTCGTTTGCCGACATCGTCGACAAGGTCAAACCAGCCGTCGTCTCCGTCTCGGTCGTGAACGATGGCGGCGCTTCCAAGCTCGCGTCGAACGATAAGAACGATAAGAGCGGCAAGAAAGGCGACAAGGGCGAGAAGGGCTTCACACTTCCGGATTTGCCGCCGGATCATCCGCTCCACGACTTCTTCAAGAATCTGCCGAAGGAATTCGGTCAGCAGGAGCAGCGTCCGAAGATCGTTCAGGGCCAGGGCTCAGGCTTCGTCATCACGCCTGATGGCTATGTCGTGACCAACAATCACGTCATCGACGGCGCGCCGAAAATCCAGGTTACCTTCGACAACGACGATACGAAGTACGACGCCAAGCTGATCGGCACCGACCAGCGCACCGACATCGCCGTCATCAAGATCGAGAGCAACAAGACGTTCCCGACGCTGAAGCTCGCGGAAAAGGAATCCCGCGTTGGTGACTGGGCGCTGGCTGTCGGCAATCCGTTCGGCCTCGGCGGCACCGTCACCGCAGGTATCGTTTCGGCGCTGGCACGCGATATCGGCTCCGGCCCCTACGATTATCTGCAGATCGACGCCGCCGTGAACCGCGGCCACTCGGGTGGTCCGACGGTCAACATCAACGGCGAAGTCATCGGCGTGAACACCGCGATCTTCTCGCCGTCGGGCGGCAACGTCGGCATCGCCTTCGCGGTGCCCGCGAAAACCGTCAAGGAAGTCGTTCAGCAGCTGAAGGCTGGCGGCACGGTCAATCGTGGCTGGCTCGGCGTCAAGATCCAGAACGTCGATGAAGACACCGCCGCAAGCGTTGGCCTTGCCGATGCGCACGGCGCCCTCGTCAGCGAAGTGACGCCGAACGGTCCGGCCGCGAAATCGGGCATCAAAGCCCAGGACGCGATCATCCAGGTGAACGGCGAAAAGATTGCTGACAGCCGCGATCTCGCGCGGAAGATCGCCGAGCTCGCGCCTGACACCTCGGTCGACGTCAAGGTATGGCGCAACAACGCCGAACAAACGATCAAGGTGAAGCTCGGGCTGTTCCCGAAGAACGCCGAAGCCGCCATGAAAGGCGATAACGACGACGACAACAACGGCAACAGCGAGGACGATAGCGCCAAGCCGTCGTCCGTCGAACTGAGCCAGCTCGGCCTGACGTTGATGCCGGCCCGTACAGGCAAGGACGCCGGCGAGGGTGTTGCGATCGCCGAGGTTGATCCCTCTTCGGATGCGGCTCAGAAGGGCCTGAAGCCGGGCGACGTGATCCTCGAGGTATCGGGCCAGACGGTCGGATCTCCGGACGACGTCCTCGCAGGGGTCAAGAAGGCCCAAGACTTGAAGCGCACGGCGGTTCTCCTCCACATCAAGTCGTCGGATCAGAAGCGCTTCGTTGCCGTTCAGATCAGCACCAAGAAGGGCTGAGGTTAACCAGCCATGAAGAACTCGGGCAGCTCCGTCGATCAAACGGCGGGGCTGCCTCGACGTCCGGCGCCCGGCCAGCTAAACAGTGAACGGAGAGAAGACGAAAGTCGGACATACACCATGCGCGTGCTCGTGATTGAAGACGATAAAGAAACCGCGCTTTTCCTTCAGAAATCCTTGAAAGAGAACGGCCATACGGCTGATCTTGCGCATGATGGCGAGGCCGGGCTGGCGCTCGCGACCGAGGGCGCCTACGACGTCCTGATCGTCGACCGGATGTTGCCGCGCCTCGACGGACTCTCACTCATCAAATCGCTGCGGGCAGAGGGTAATCGCACGCCCGTGCTCATCCTCTCCGCGCTGGGCGAGGTCGACGACCGCGTCAAGGGCCTGCGCGCCGGCGGCGACGACTATCTGACGAAGCCCTACGCCTATTCCGAACTCCTGGCACGCGTCGAAGCGCTCGGCCGGCGAACCGCGCCGGAAGAGCAGCAAACCCGTTACGCCGTCGGCGATCTCGTGCTCGATCGGCTCTCGCACCGCGTCACGCGCGGCGGAGAGCACATTCTGCTGCAGCCGCGCGAGTATCGGCTGCTCGAATATCTCATGCAGCATGCCGGTCAGGTCGTAACGCGCACGATGCTGCTCGAGCATGTCTGGGATTATCACTTCGATCCGCAAACGAACGTCATCGACGTCCACGTTTCCCGTCTTCGCGCCAAGATCGACAAGAACTTCGACAGGCAATTGCTTCACACGGTCCGGGGCGCAGGATACACAATTCGTGACGGCCCTGCTTGACCGCGTCGCGAAAGCGGCCTCGACAACAGCTTTTGGACTGAGCGCGCTTGCGGTAGCCTTTTTCCTGTTCGCTGCCGCCATCGTCGTCGGCGTTCTGTTCTGGCAGACCAACAATCTGCTGACCGAACAGGTGCTCGCCACGCTCAACGGCGAAGCCCGCATCCTGACCTCCGAAATGAAAGTCGGCGGGCAAGGCAAATTGATCGAGACGGTGACAGCCCTGTCCCGTCCGCAAGGCACCGGCCTTTATTATCTTGCCGATCCCGACGGGACGAAGATCGCCGGAAATCTCAACCGCATTCCGCCAGAGCTCGAAGCCGAGGGACGCGGCGGCGTTTTCACCTATCAGCAAACGGTCGACGGCGAAGAGAAAACGCATCTCGCCGTCGCCATTCCGGTCGATCTCGGACCGGGTCTGCGTCTCATCATCGGCCGCGACGTCGAGGATCAGCGCGCATTTGCGGACTCCGTCCGGACCACGTTTCTTCTCGGATTTGGCGTGCTGTCGATCCTCGGCCTCCTCGGCGGTCTGGCCGTCAGCCGCCTCATCGTCAATCGCATGGACGAAATCACCGCGACCAGCCGGCAGATCATGGACGGCGATCTTTCGCGCCGCATTCCGACGTCGGGCAAAGGCGGTGAACTCGATAGCCTCGCGGCCAGCCTCAACCAGATGTTGGACCGTATCGAAAACCTGATGAGCGGCCTTCGCGAAGTTTCCGACAACATCGCCCACGATTTGAAGACGCCGCTCAATCGCTTGCGGAATTCAGCCGAGGCCGCGCTTCGCGATCCGCGTGGCGGCGAAGCCTATCGCGAAGGCCTCGAGCGAACGATCGAGAAGGCCGACGAGCTGATCAAGACCTTCAACGCGCTCCTCCTTATCGCCCGTCTCGAGGCAGGCGCCCTGGAAGAAAGTACGGAGACGTTCGATCTCGGCCGCTTCGCCGCTGACGTCAGCGAGCTTTACGCACCGGCAGCCGAAGAGGCCGGCTTCGCGCTGTCGATCGATACGGAGCAGGGCTTGTTCGTCTCGGGCAACCGGCAATTGATTGGACAGGCGATCGCCAACCTGATCGACAACGCAATCAAATACTCGCGCGGCGGCGAGCCCGGCAGCGTCATTACCA
>JAEWCT010000040.1 GCA_023390485.1 Pseudomonadota bacterium | reverse complement strand
GTCTATCAGGTTCCGTCGGCAACATTGGCTTCGCGTGCGCCTTCCGAGATTGCCAAGACGGCAACGTTGCTCGCACGCGGAGCGCGCGCGGCCTTCTCGATACTCGGCAAAGTGAAGCCCGCCGCCGTCATCGGCTTTGGTGGTTATCCGACGCTCCCGCCTCTCGTCGCGGCCCGGCTGCGCGGCATTCCGACAGCGATCCACGAGCAGAACGCCGTGCTCGGCCGCGCCAACAAGCTGCTCGCCAAGCGCGTGACGGCGATTGCGACATCATTCGAGCGGACGAAGTTTCTCGAAGGCAAGCTCGCGGAGAAGGCGGTGCTGACCGGCAATCCTGTTCGTCAGTCCGTGATCGATGCGGCGGCGCGGCGCTACGAAGCCCTGACCGACGACGGCGTCATTCGCATTTTGATTTTCGGCGGCAGCCAGGGGGCGCGCTTTTTCTCCGACACCGTTCCGTTGGCACTTTTTGCGCTTCCCGATCAGCTCCGGAAGCGGCTGCGCGTCGTGCAGCAGGCACGCGAAGAAGATCTGGAGCGGGTCGTCGAAGCCTATTCGGAGGCAAGCATCAGCGCGGAAGTCGCGCCGTTCTTCGCCGATCTTCCAGCGCGGATGGCGGCGGCGCACCTGGTCATCGGCAGGGCGGGCGCATCGACGGTTGCTGAATTGACGGTCATCGGCCGTCCGTCGATCCTGGTGCCGTTGCCGCATGCGCTCGACAACGATCAGCTCAACAATGCGCGCCGGCTTGCCGAATCTGGAGGGGCCTGGTGCTTCGAACAGCGGAATCTGTCGCCGGAACGCATCGCCGACGAGTTGGAAAAGCTTTTGCAGGCTCCGGGCGCCCTTGCGATGGCGGCCAAGGCGGCTAAAACCGCGGGACGTCCGGACGCCGTACGGAATTTGGCCGACTTTACGCTCGCTTTAGCTGAGAAGACGTATTCTGGGGTACGGCGGGAGCATTCGCGACCCTGAAACGTTACAAGCCGGTGTTTCAGTTAGACTTATCGAGGTAATTTCCATCCATGCAGATGCCCCGCGACATCGGGCCTTTCCATATCATCGGAATCGGCGGCATCGGCATGAGCGCCATCGCCGAAATTCTGGTTGCCAAAGGCTACACAGTTCAGGGCTCCGATCAGAAGGAGAGCGCCAATGTCAAAAGGCTCAGGGCCAAAGGCATTCGCGTTTTCGTCGGTCATGATCCGGTAAACCTCATCGGCGCGCGCTATGTCGTCATCTCGACGGCGGTGAAGCCGCTTAACCCGGAACTCGTTGCGGCCCGTCAGAAGGGGCTGACGATCATCCGCCGCGCCGAGATGCTGGCGGAACTGATGCGGCTTTATTCGACGATCTCGGTCACCGGTACTCACGGCAAGACGACGACGACGTCGCTCCTCTCGCACATATTCACGGAAGCGGGCGAAGAGCCGACGGTCATCACCGGCGGCATCATCAATTCCTGGGGTTCGAATGCCCGGCTTGGCCAGGGCAAGTGGATGATCGTCGAAGCGGATGAAAGCGACGGCACATTCACCCGGTTGCCGACCGAAATCGGCATCGTGACGAATATCGATCCCGAGCATCTCGACTATTTCGGATCGGTCGAGGCAATGCATCGCGAATACGAAGCGTTTTTGCGAAACATTCCCTTCTTCGGCCTCGCGGTCGCGTGCATCGATCATCCGGTCGTTCGAGACATGATCCTGCGGCTGAACCTCAGAGCGGATGGCCGCAAGCTTCTGACCTACGGTCAAAGCAAGGATGCTGACCTCGTGCTTCAGTCGGTTCGCATCGAGGGAAACACTACGACGTTCGATGCGGTCCTTGCGGCGCACGTCAAGGGTGGCGCGCGGCGCCTTGAAGGCTGGTCGGTGCCGATCCCCGGTTCGCACAATGCGCTCAACGCGCTTGCAGCGATTGCGGTGGCGACGCATGCGGGTCTGCCGGACGCGAAGATCAAAGCCGCGATGGCGAGATTTTCCGGCGTCAAACGGCGCTTTCAATTCGCCGGCGAATGGAACGGCGTCGGCATCTACGACGACTACGGCCACCATCCGGCGGAAATCGCCGCGGTTCTGGCGGCAGCGCGGAGCGGCAGCAAAGGCCGCGTAATTGCGGTGGTCGAGCCGCACCGGTTCACGCGTGTTCGCGACCTCTTCGACGAGTTCGCGCAATGCTTCAAGGATGCCGATAGCGTCGTGGTTGCACCGCTTTATACGGCGGGCGAAAGTCCGATCGCTGGTATCGACAATCGCGCGTTGGCGGAGCGTATCCGGACGCTCGGCGGACGTCCGGCCGAAGCGGTGGATGATCCGAGCCTGCTGGCACCCGCCATCAGGCGCCTGGCGCGCCCGGGAGACATCGTCATTTGTCTCGGAGCAGGGAATTCGACGGAATGGGCGAACGCGCTGCCCGGGTGGCTCGCCGAAACACAGCAGCGGACCGGGAGCAACGGCTGATGTTCGATGACATCACCGGTGAACTTGCTGCCGCCATGCCGGATCTTCGGGGACGGCTGAGTGCGAACGCCTCGCTCGCCGATGTCACGTGGTTTCGCGTCGGGGGTCCGGCGCAAGTACTCTTCATGCCGGCGGACGAAGCCGACCTCGCGTACTTCCTGAAGCACCGGCCGCGCGAGCTTGCCGTTCAGGTCATTGGGCTTGGATCCAATCTCTTGGTGCGGGATGGGGGCGTTCCGGGCGCCGTTATCCGGCTCGGCCGCGGCTTCAGCGAAATCAAGGTCGATGGCCAGCGCTTCAGGGTCGGCACTGCCGTTCCCGACGTCAAAGTGGCGCGCGCCGCCGCGGACGCGGGAATTCGGGGCCTCGCGTTCTATCGCGGAATTCCGGGATCGATCGGCGGGGCATTGCGCATGAATGCTGGCGCGCACGGACGGGAAACGAAGGATTGCCTCGTCGGGGCACGTGCTGTCGACCCGCAAGGCAATGTGCATGTGCTTTCGCTTACCGATATGGGCTTCACCTATCGCCATTCGGGCATTCCGAAAGACTGGATTTTCACCGAGGCGACGTTCGAAGGCGAGGCGGGCGATCCGGCCGAAATCCTGAAAGAGATGGATGAAGTCGCCGACTATCGGGAGAAAAATCAACCGATCAAGGAACGTACCGGCGGCTCGACGTTCAAGAATCCGCACGGCAACAGCGCCTGGAAGCTGGTCGATCAGGCGGGTTGCCGGGGATTGCGCGTCGGCGGAGCAAAAGTTTCCGAGATGCACTGCAACTTCCTGATCAACGACCGGCAAGCCACTGGCGAAGACGTCGAGACGCTCGGCGAGACGGTGCGCGCGCGCGTTCTGGCAACTTCCGGCATCACGCTCGACTGGGAGATCATCCGGCTCGGCATTCCGAAGCCCGGCCGTCCTGTCGGCGAAGCGCTGGCGGCGGAAAGTGCCGCTATTCACGCCAGCCAAAACTGATCAAACTGCGAATGCATCTCTGACCCAAGCGAGCCAGCCATGAATGAACTCGGCCCGGTGCCCAAGCGCACGCGTATCCACGTCGCGGTTTTGAAGGGCGGGCTTTCTGCCGAACGCGAGGTGAGTTTGAATTCGGGCGCGGCGGTCGGCGAAGCGCTTCTGCAAGAGGGCTACACGGTTACCGAAATCGACGTCGATCGGGATCTTGCGAGCAGGCTGCAGGAGCTGAGACCGGACGTATGCTTCAACGCACTGCATGGAAAATTCGGCGAGGACGGCTGTGTGCAGGGCGTCCTCGAGCTTTTGGGGATTCCCTACACCCACTCGGGCGTGCTGGCCTCGTCACTCGCGATGCACAAGGAGCGGGCGAAGGACATCATGAAGCTTGCCGGCGTGCCTGTCGCCGAAGCCAAGCTCGTGACGCGCGGGGAGGCGCTGGAAGGCCACGTGATGCCCGCCCCATACGTCGTAAAGCCGGTGGCGGAAGGGTCGAGCGTCGGCGTCGTGATCGTGCCGCCCGATGCGGAGCGGCCGCCGAATTCGATCGCGGCGGGAGGCCCGCTGGACGAGATCGTGATGGTCGAGCGCTATATCGCGGGCCGCGAGCTAACTTGCGCTGTCATCGGCGATTTTGTGACGGACGTGATCGAGATTGTGCCCTTAAGGGGACTCGCTTTCTACGATTACGAGTCGAAGTACGCGCCCGGCGGTTCCAAGCACGAGCTGCCTGCACAACTTTTACCAGATATTTACCAGTTGGTCCGTTCCTTAACCTTAAGGGCGCATCAAGCTTTAGGCTGTCGCGGCGTATCGCGGGCTGACTTCCGCTTCGACGATACCGCGGGCGGAACCAACGAGCTGATCTGCCTCGAAGTCAACACTCAGCCGGGCATGACGGGGACCTCCCTGGTGCCTGAGCTGGCGGGGTATGCCGGCTGGTCGTTCGGTGACCTCGTCCGATGGATGGTCGAGGACGCGAGTTGCAACAGGTAGAGAGCAAGCAACGGTTCTGGTGGCGGGCAGCACACGATGCGCCAACGCCTGAACCGAATGCTGCTCACTGGATGGCCGAAACGCGCACGGTTGCGACGGCCAGCAGACGTGTCGCCGGTGGAGCGGCCAAGCGCTCGCCTTTCGTTCTCCAAATTCCGCGCGGCGAACGCCGCTTTCGCAGGTCACGGCGCGCGCAGCGCTGGGTGAAGCCTTCGGCCATTGCCGCGGGCGTTTTGGTTTTCATCGGTGCGGCTGTGTATGCGTTGCCGCTCGGCAAGCTCGGCGCGATCGATTTCACTGCGAAGGTCAACGACGTGATGGTCGCCGCAGGATTCGGAATCGATCAGGTGAACGTTTCGGGCCAGCATTTCTCGTCGGATTCCGATGTTTTTGATGCGCTCGATCTTCCGAATGTCAAAACCTTCGCAGCCTTCGATTCCGATGCGGCGCTGAAACGCATCGAGCGGATTTCATGGATCGATACGGCGCAGATCACGCGCGTTTATCCGGGAACTCTCGACGTCGTCGTTCGGGAACGGACGCCGGCTTTTCTTTTGCAACGGGGTGAAACGAGCTTTTTGGTCGACGCCACGGGCCGGACGCTTGGACCCGCTGCTCGCGGCTACAACTGGAATTTGCCGCGGGTCAGCGGCGAAGGCGCCGAGAGCGAAGCCATCCTGATGCTCGCGGCCCTGCGGCAATACCCGCAGATCGAACGGCAGTACGCCTACGGCGAACGCATCGCCGAGCGCCGCTGGCGGATCGTGCTCAAGAATGGCACCGCACTCGAACTCGGCGCCGATCGAGAAATCGAAGGCTTCGAAGAAATCGCGACGGCGCGAGAGGCCACATCGGCGCTCAAGGGATCGCCGATGATCGTTGATGTTCGCACGCCCGGCCGGATTGCGATCCGGCCTCTGGACGGAAATTCCGGACGGACCGCGTCGAAGGCGGGTGCGCAGACCGTGTCTCTGGTTTCAGAACGGCCCTAACGGAGATTTTTGTGGCGGATCGGCGTAATTACCGGACCATCGGGCTTCTCGATATCGGCACCAGCAAGACTGTTGCCGCCGTCGTGGTGGCTGAACACAGCGCAGGTGCAGCCAAGCCGTCGTTGCGGCTGGCGGGCCTTGGCATGCAGCGTTCGAAGGGCATCAAAGCCGGCGTTTTGACGGATCTCGACGAGGCCGAGTCGGTCGTTCGCGGCGTCATCGGCCAAGCCGAACGCGCCGCCGGTATCTCGGTCGGCGGTTTCACGCTTTCGATTGCCGCCGGGCGGCTATCGTCGGTTCACTGCACGGCGCGAACTGAAGTCGAGACCGGTAGCGTGACGCACGACGATCTCGCCCGGCTTATGGCGGCGGGAGAGAGCTACGCCGAACGCAATGGACGGACGCTGATACATCTCAATCGCCTCGGCTACGAGGTCGATGGGGCAAGCGGTGTCCGCGATCCTCTCGGGCTTTCGGCGCACCGGCTCTCAGCGGGACTGCATGCGGTCACGGCCGACGAGGCGCCGCTGCGCAACCTGCTCGTGCTGGTCGACAGGTGTTATGCGAGTTGCGACGGCCTGGTTGCTGCTCCCTACGCCAGTGCGCTTGCCGTAACGACGGCCGAGGAGCGCCAATTCGGCGTTACCTGCATCGATTTCGGGGCCGGAACGACGTCTATCGCGATGTTCGCCGACGGTGCGTTCACGGGAACCGACGTCATTCCGGTCGGCAGCCAGCACATCACCTACGACATCGCGAAGGCGTTGCAGACACCACTCGCCGAAGCCGAGCGAATCAAAACACTTTATGGCACACTTCTCAATGCCCAGTCCGACGAGCACGAGTCGTTCTCCTACCCAATCTCGGGCGAAGAGGACGATGCGAGCTACGAAACCAGCAGAGCGCGTCTCACGGATATCATCCGTCCGCGCGTGCAGCAGATCATGGGGCTTGTGCGGGAGCGCTTGGCGCTCAACGCGGCAAGCCGATACGCGGGAGACAAGGTCGTTCTGACGGGCGGAGCCAGCCAGCTTCTGGGATTGCCTGAGGTCGTCGCGAACGAGTTCGGCAGAACCGTGCGCATTGGACGGCCGACGGACCTTCCCGGTCTCAACGCAAGCCTCGCGGGACCGCAGCTTGCTACGCTCTCGGGGCTGGCAATGATCGCGGCACGAGGCGAAGGCGAATTGAACGTCGCCCGGGGCCGGAAAACGGTGACGCAAGGATATCTCGGCCGCGTCGGTAGTTGGCTCAAGGGCGGGTTTTGAAGACGTGTCGCAGAACGAGTTGAAATCGCCGAAGTGATGGGCGCGGGAGCCCAGGGAAATCACGCGAAACGGCAAACTATCAATGTCGAGGAAGCTATGAGCATCAAGCTGCAATTGCCGAAGCTGGTCGACGCCAAGCCGCGGATCACCGTGATCGGCGTTGGGGGCGCCGGGTGCAACGCCGTAAACAACATGATCGCAGCCGGATTGCAGGGCGTGCAATTCGTCGTCGCGAATACCGATGCGCAATCACTCGAGGCTTCGAGCGCCGAGCATCGCATTCAGCTCGGGGTCAACCTTACTGAGGGCCTCGGGGCGGGCGCCCGGCCGGAGATCGGCGAAGCGGCAGCCGAAGAAGCGCTCGAAGAACTTCGCACACATATCGCCGGTGCGCATATGGTG